>NZ_WJSP02000106.1 GCF_009720255.1 Agromyces humi
CGGCCGACCGCCCGGCGTCCCAGCCGGCGCTGCGGCCGGCGCCGGCGTCGTAGGATCGGTCGACACTGGGAGGCGACGTGGCCGGCACGCAGCGGACGACGCATGAGCGCGAGCTCACCGATCCTGTGGCGCTCACGCTCCCGAACGGACGACTCGATCGCGACGCGGTCGGCTGGACGCGGCATCCGCTCCACGACACCTCGGGCATCGGGCGGGGCATTGCGGGCTGGGGGCGCAACAAGCGCTGGGAGTACTGGGCGTTCACGTCGCCCGACGTCATCGCGGCGGTCACGGTCGCGGCACTCGACTACGCCACGCTCTGCCAGGTGTGGATGCTCGACCGGCGCACGGGCGAGGCGATCGACCGCACGGCCGTCACCCCGCTCTCGCGCGGCGTCACGCTGCCCCGATCGCTCGGGGACGGCGCGGCGATCGCCAGGGTGCCCGGCATCGACGTGCGCATCGAGGAGGTCGGCCGTGTCGCCGGCGGCGGCGGCACGCGGATCCGGGCCACGACCGACCGCGTCTCGCTCGACGTGGTGGCCGAGCGCCCAGACGGGCACGAGGCGCTCGGCGTGGTGGTGCCCTGGAGCGACCGGCGGTTCCAGTACACGGTGAAGGATGTCGCACGCCCGGCCCGCGGCACGGTCACCGTCGACGGGGTCGACCACGGGCTGCCCGTCGGGAGGTCGTGGGCGGTCCTCGACCACGGTCGCGGCCGCTGGCCGTACTCGATGCGCTGGCACTGGGGCGCGGCGTCGGGCATCGAGCACGGCCGTCGCCTCGGCCTGCAGCTCGGCGGACTGTGGACCGACGGCACCGGGTCGACCGAGAACGCGATCGGCATCGACGGGCGCCTGCACAAGCTCGGCGACGAGCTGGCCTGGCGATTCGACGAGCACGACCGGCTCGCCCCGTGGACGATCGCGGGCCCGAGGGTGGAGCTCGAATTCCGGCCGTTCCACGATCGACATGCCCGCACGGCGCTGGGCATCATCCACTCCGAGACCCACCAGGCGTTCGGCACCTACCGCGGCAGCGTCGTCGACGACTCCGGCGAGCCGGTGCCGATCGAGTCCCTGGTCGGCTGGGCCGAGATCGTGCACAACCGCTGGTAGCGGCATCCCCACTGGACGATCGGCCCGGTCGCGCGGACAATGGCTGCATGGGGCATCCGACGATGCACCCGGCGGTCGGAGGCACCGTCACGATCGACGGCTCCGCACCCCGCGTCATCCGTACACCCGACCAGCTCCTCAGGGTCTTCGTGAGCTCGACGCTCACGGAGCTGCAACCCGAGCGCCTGGCCGCCCGTGCCTCCATCGAGCGCCTGCACCTGGCACCGGTCATGTTCGAACTGGGGGCACGACCGCACCCGCCACGCGAGGTGTACCGCTCCTACCTCGAGCAGAGCGACCTGTTCGTGGGCATCTACTGGCGCGAGTACGGATGGGTCGCCCCCGACGAGGAGCGCTCGGGCCTCGAGGACGAGTACCGGCTGGCGCCGCCCGACATGCCGAAGCTCATCTACGTCAAGCAGGCGCCCGACCGGGACGAACGACTCGCGAGCCTGCTCGCCGAGGTGCGAGACGACGGCACGACCTCGTACAAGTCGTTCTCCACTGCCGAGGAGCTGGCCGATCTGGTCGAGGGCGACCTCGCCGTGCTGCTCGCCGAGCGCTTCGACGCCTCGCGGGCGCGGCTCGCACCGCTCACCTCGAACGACGCGGCCTCGGCGGGCGCGGGCGACGACGCGGCCGAGCACCTGCCGATGCCCCCCGAGGAGGTGCTCGGACGGGAGCGGGACCTCGCCGCCCTGCTCGACTGGATGGGCGGTGACGACCCGCGGCGCCTCGTCACCCTCGTCGGGCCGGGCGGCATCGGCAAGACACGACTCGCGATCGAGGCCGCACGGCTCGCGCGCGACCGGTTCGACCGGGTCACGTTCGTGGCGCTCGAGCACGTGCGCGACGCCGGCGGCGTGCTCACCGCCGTCGCCAGGGCGCTGGGCGTGCGCGGCGACGGTGACGAACCCCTCCTGGAGCGACTCGCCCACGCGCGCGCCGGCCGGCGCGACCTCGTCGTGCTCGACAACTTCGAGCAGGTCATCGCCGCCGCGGCCGACGTGGCCGCGCTCATCGCCGAACTGCCCGACGCGACCGTGCTGGTGACGAGCCGGGCGAGGCTGCGCCTGCACGGCGAGCAGGTGTTCGACGTCGAGCCGCTCTCGCTCCCACAGGATCCGGGTGCGGCATCCCTCGCCGAGATCGCGGACTCTCCCGCCGTTCGCCTGTTCCTCGACCGCGCCCACGCCGCCGACCAGCGCTTCGACCTCACCGTCGACAACGCCGAGGACGTCGCCCGTATCTGCCGCGCGCTCGACGGCGTGCCCCTCGCGCTCGAACTCGCGGCGGCCTGCATCCGCGTGCTCACCCCGGCCGCGATGATCGCGAAGCTCGACGGCATGCTCTCGCTGCTGGCCACCTCCGACCGGGACATGCCCGAGCGCCAGCGCACCATGCGGGCGACCATCGAGTGGAGCATCGACCTGCTCAGCGAGGAGGCGCGGGCGCTCTTCGTGCGCCTCGGCGTCTTCGCGGGCGACTTCAGCCTCGATGCCGTCGAGGCGGTCTGCGGCAGCGAGCCGTGGGCGGACGACCTCTCGGGCACGCTCCTCGAACTCGTCGACAGCAGCCTGCTGCGCCAGCATGTCGTCGCCGACGTTCCCTTCTTCGCCATGCTCGTGCCGGTCCGCGAGCTCGCCGCCGTGCGATTCATCCGTGAGCCCGACGCCCCGGCCGCGCGCCGCGCGCACGCCGACTTCTACGTGCGCCTCGCCGCGGAGCTCGAGCCGCTCCTCCGCGGGGCGACGCAGCAGGCGACCGTGGAGCGGCTCGAGGCGGAGCGCGACAACGTCCGCGCGGGCTACCGGCACCTGATCGCCATCGGCGAGGTCGACACGGTCGCCGATGCGGTATGGCGGCTGCTCTTGTACTGGTGGATCCGCAACCTCCTGCCCACGGCCAAGGCGTGGATGGACAGCCTGCTCGAGTCGGGAGCGCCGATCGCCGACCGCAGCAGGGCGATCGCGATCACGTTCTCGTCGTGGGTGTCGCTGTCGCATCCCGGCACCGAGGTCGATCGCGAGCCGCTCATCGAGGCGGCGCGGCTGTTCCAGGACGCCGGCGACCGGTTCGGTGAGGGTGCCGCCCTCACCGTGCAGGGCATCGCGTGCGCCACCGCGTCGACGCCCGACCTCGACCACGCCGAGGAACTCCAGCGACGGGCCTTCGAGCTGGTGACGCCACAGGACGACGCCACGTTCGACGCCCTCTTCCGCGGGCAGCTCGGCAGCATCGAGCTCCTGCGCGGCCGCGCCCGCGAATCGCTGGAGATCTTCGACACGGTCATCGCCGACGCCGTGCGGCTCGGCGACCACTTCGTCGAGATGATCGAGCTCACCAATGCGGGGTGGGCGCATCTCGCCCTCGGTGAACCGCACCCCGAGCTGTTCGCCCGCCACCTCGAGCTGACCATGCGGCTCGGCAACGAGGAGGGCATGGGACACGCGCTCGAGGGACTCGCGGCATGCGCGATCGCCGTGGGCGACATCGAGCGCGCGGGAATGCTCCTCGGCGCCGTCGACACGCTGCGCACCCGCATCGGCCGGGTCGACCAGCGCACCTACACCACGTCGGGGCCGTTCGTCGAGCGGGTGCTCGCCTCCGACCGGGCGGATGAGTTCGAGTCGGCCCGCCGGCGGGGCCGTGGGATGTCGCGGCGCGCCGCCCTGCGCTTGGCCGTCGGAGCACACGACGACGCACCCGACGACGCACCCGACAATGCACCCGACGACACGTGATCGGGAACCGCCTGCCGCCGACGCGCCGGGCGTACGATCCAGCCATGACCGCACACGCCGTTGTGGATACGCCCGCCGAGGCACCCGCCCCGCGCCGCCTCGCCGTGGAATCCGAGGCGCTGCTCGCCGGCGCCCTCGCCGCCGGACTGACCGGCATCATCGCCGCCGTCCTGTTCGCCGGCGGCGTGTGGCCGCTCTGGGGCGGATTCTCCGTCGGGCTCGTCGCCGCCGTCGCGGTGCTGCTGGTGGGCATCGCCGCCGGTGCCGCGGGGTACTGGCGATCGCGCAACCTGCCCGGGCAGGAGTGGCGGCACCGGCTGAAGCCGTGGAAGTTCTCCGTCGACGTCGCGACGGTCGCGGCCGTGCACGCCATCATCGGGTTCATCCTCACGATGGTCGTGTTCGTGATGCTGCAGCGCAGCTTCGAGGGTCTCGTCGTCGACGTGTGGACCTCGATCGGCGCCGTGGCCGTGGCATCCGGACTCGGCGCGTACTGGATCTTCCTCTCGGTCTCGTCGATCACGACCCCGAAGCTCGCGATGCTGCTCATCGTGTTCATGGCGAGCGCGACCCTCGCGAGCATGGCGACGGCGCAGGACCCGCAGTGGTGGGAGTACCACTTCAGCCAGCTGGGCACGGCCGACGACTTCTCGAGCTCGCTGTTCAACCTCGCGCTCATCATCGGCGGCGCGTTCGTCACGACGTTCGCGCTCTACGTCGACCGCGACCTCACGACCCTCGTGCGGCAGGGCCTGCTCGAGCGAGCCTCGGCGCCCCGATTCGTCTCCGTCGTGTTCATCGTCATGGGCGTGCTGCTCGCGGGCGTCGGCCTCGTGCCGGTCAACGTGAGCACGCCGATCCACAACTTCTGCGCGGTCGGCATGTCGATCTCGTTCCTCGTGCTCCTGATCGGCGCGCCGTGGATCCTGCGCGGCATGCCCCGGCGGTTCTTCGTGTTCTGCTGGGGTGCCATCGTGCTGCTGCTCGCCTCGGCCGCGCTGTTCGAGCCGCTCGGCTACTACAACCTCACGGCGTTCGAGCTCGCGGCGTTCTCGATCATCTTCGGCTGGATCTCGGTGTTCATCCGATTCGTCAGCGCCCTCACGGTCACCGGCGGGGCGGATGCCGCGGGAGCGGCGGGTTCCACGGGTGCGGCCGGCCCCGCGGCATCCGTCGTCGCCGACGCCTGATCGCCTGATCAATCAGAGCACCGGCCGCTCCATGCGGTTGGACACGACCGACCCGGCGAGCACCCCCAGCGCGATGGCCACCATCGTCGACAGGGTCGCCACGATCGAATCCAGCCCGCTCGTGTCGCCCGTGAGCAGGTCGGTCACGCCGACGAGCCCGAGCGCACCCGGCACGAGGAGCCAGAACGCCGGCATGAAGCTCACGAGCGCGGCGGGTCCACGGGGCTGCTGCGCGACCAGGGCCGTGACCGGCACGACGACGAGCGCCCCGACGAACGCCGAGAGCACCCCGCCGACGAGGGCGGCACCCAGCACCTGGGCGGCGTAGGCCATGGTGAGCACGAGGAGCATCCACAGGATCGATCGACGCGGCACGCACTGGTGCACGGCGATGCCCACCCCGAAGACGAGCACGGCGATCCATGGCGCCGCCGGACCGAGCGCTTCGGGGTTCTCCGTGAAGTCGAAGTCGGGTACTCCCGCGATCGCGCCCGCCGTGACGATGCCGGCGGCGAGGAGCACCAGTTGCCAACCGCCGGCCGCGAGGCGCCCCGCTCCCGAGATCATCTGCCCCATCGAGAGTTCGAGCGCCGCGGTCGTGAGCAGCACGCCGGGCAGGAGCACCACCAGCGGCGCGATGAGCGCGGCCAGGATTCCGGAGCCCAGCCCCGCCCGCAGCAGCAGGAACACGGCGAGCGCGACGACGAACGCCATCCCGACGGTGAGCAGCGCCCCGTATCCGCTGGGCAGGCGCTCGGCGACGAGGAGGACCGTCCCGACGATGATCCCGAGCCCGGCGGAGAGCGCCACCCCGATCCACGACGATCCGAGGAGCACCGCGAGGGCGCCGCAGAGCGCCACGTAGCCGAGCACCCGCAGCACCCGGCCGTACGGCGGCGCCATCTCCCGGATGTCTCGAACGCGCCGGATCGTCGAATCTGGGTCGAGCACGCCCTTCCGTGCCGCGTCGACCGTGCGCTGCAGCTCGTCGACCTGCGAGAGCAGCAGGCGCCGCTCGCCGCTCGTGATCGCCCCGGTGCGGTGATGGCCCTCGCCTCGCGCGGAGACGAGCAGGGCCGTCGGGAACACGAGCACCTGGCTCGACGGGAGCCCGTTGACCCCGGCGATGTCCTCGAGGGCGCGCCGCACGGTGGTGCCCGAGAAGCCGGCGTCGATCATCGCGTCGCCGACCGCCTCGGTGGCCGCAAGCGTGGCCGCGGAGTCGGGCTCGCGGTCGGGCATCACCGGGATCGAGCCCGTCGTCACCGCCGACTCCGCGGTCGCGTCGATGCCGCGCCGCCGTCCGCGCAGCGCCACCAGGATGACGATGCCGGCGA
The DNA here is from genome assembly GCF_009720255.1 of Agromyces humi. Lineage (GTDB taxonomy): Bacteria > Actinomycetota > Actinomycetes > Actinomycetales > Microbacteriaceae > Agromyces > Agromyces humi. The sequence continues at coordinate 6,390 of NZ_WJSP02000106.1, forward strand.
GCAGCACGGCTCCCGCGACGAGGAGTGAGACGTCGACCATGACCCGCCTCTCAGAACGGCCAGACGAGCGGCACGTAGAACACGGCCACGAGCAGGAAGAGCAGCAGGAGGGGAAGCCCGAGCTTCCAGTAGTCGCCGAACCGGTAGCCGCCGGGCTCGAGCACCATGGTGTTGGCCGGCGTCGCCACGGGCGTGAGGAAGGACGCCGCGCCCGACACCGTCAGCGCCATCATGAACGGCAGGACCGAGACGTCGAGGTCGGCCGCGAGCACCGCCGCGATCGGCACCATGATGAGCACGGTCGCCGTATTCGAGATGAGCTGGCCGAGCACCATGGTGAGCACGCACAGGGCCGCGAGCGCGACGTACGGCGACGCGTCGCCGATGACCCCGAGCAGTCCGCCCGCGATCACCTCGGCCGTGCCCGTCGTGATGAACGCCGTCGACAGCGGGATCATCCCCGCGACGAGCACGACCGTGGTCCACGAGACGCTGCGGTAGGCCTGCGTCGGGGTCACGACTCGGGTGAGCACCAGGGCGGATGCCGCGGCGAGCCCCGCGATCGCCGCCGGCACGAGTCCCGTGGCGAGCAGCACCACCATCGCGGCGAGGATCACGATCGCGCGCTTCGCGCCCACCCCGAGCGGCACCGAGCGCCGCACGCGCGCCGGATCGTCGACGACGAGCACGTCGGGCCCGGCGGTGTTGCGCTGCAGTTCCTCCCACCCGCCGCTGAGCAGGAGCGTGTCGCCCGCCCGCAGCGTCGTGTCGGCGCCCGCGAGATCCTCGCCGCCACGCTGCACGGCGAGCACGACGAGGTCGCCGCTCGGCGTCACCATGCCCGGGAACAGGTGCAGGCCGATGAGCTCGGACCGGGGCGCGACGACGACCTCGGTCACCCCGCGCCGAACGCCGATGAGCTCGGTGCCCTCTGGCAGCGCGTACTGCTCGCGCAGCGTCCGCGCGTGGATGCTCACGTCCTGCGGGAGCGTCGTCGCCGCGCGCTCGGGCAGCAGCCGCCGGCCGAACAGCGCCACGATCAGCAGGGTGCCCACGACGAGCGGAACGCCGACCAGCCCGAACTCGAAGAACCCGAACGGGCGAGCCCCGGCATCCGCTGCCGCCTCGCTGACGATGATGTTCACCGGCGTGCCCGTGAGCGCCAGCAGGGAGCCGGCGTGGGCCGAGAACGCGAGCGGCATGAGCATCTGCGACGGGGCGAGGCCCGCCCGGGTGGCGACCACGACGACGACGGGGATGAGCGCCGCGACCGCGCCGTTCACGCTGATCAGCGCCGTGACGCCGGCGACGAGCAGGCACACCACGAACAGCAGCCGGGTGCGCTTCGTGCCCGCCCGGCCGATCACCTGGCGACCCGCCCACGCGGTGACGCCCGTCGAGTCGAGCGACTCGCTCACGATGAAGAGCGTCGCGATGAACACCACCGTGGGGTCGCCGAAGCCGGCGAGCGCCTGCCCGAGGTCGAGGATCCCGGTCAGCCAGAGCGCCACGGCCACGCCGATCGCGACGATGCCCAGCGGCACCCGGTTCGACATGAACGCCACGATGGCGAGCGCGAGGATGACGAGCGTGGTCGCCACGGGATCCATGGGCTCAGGCTAGTGGGCTGCGGGTGGCGCTGTCCTTCGGCCCTCCGACGGTCCTACAGTGAGATCGACGGATGCGGCAGCGCGTCCGCTGCCGACTGGGGGCACGCATGAGCGGGGCGAGGGATTCGATGACCACGGGCGGTGCTTCGCCGACCGCCGATGGGAGCGTCCGGGCGGTGACCTCCGCGTCGTGGCTGCCACTGATCGTGGTGGTGCTGACGCAGATCCAGGCGTCGTTCGCGGTGAACGCGCTGACCGTGTCGATGGCGGGCATCACGACCGACCTCGACACGCCCGCCACCTCGGTGGGCACGGCGATCACCGCCGGCACGTTCGCGATGGCGGCGTTCATCCTGCTCGGCGCGAAGATCGGCTCGCGCTTCGGCAGCCGCGGGGTGTTCCAGATCGCCGTCGCGATCCACGGGCTCGCGATGCTCGGCGTCGCGCTGAGCGTGAGTCCCGCGATGCTCTTCATCGCACAGGCGTCCTCGGGTGCCGTGATCGCGCTCATCGCCCCGGCCCTGGTCGTCTTCATCGCGACGAACTACCACGGTGCACAGCAGGCCCGGGCGATCGGATTCCTCGCCGCGGCCATTCCCGCCGCCGGAGTGCTCGCCCTTCTCCTCGCCGGCTGGTTCGCCACCACGATCGGCTGGCGCTGGTCGTTCGCGCTCATGGTCGCGCTCGCCGCGATCAACCTGCTGCTCAGCTTCCGCCTGAAGAAGGTGCCCGCGCAGCCCGGACTCAGCATCGACTGGACCGGCGCGATCCTCGCCGCCATCGGCATCATCCTGCTCAGCTTCGGGTTCAGCGGACTCGCCACGTGGGGGCTCTGGCTGGCCACGCCGCAGGCGCCCTTCGACGTGCTCGGCCTCTCGCCCGCGCCGCTGCTGATCATCGCGGGGCTCATCGTCGGGCAGGCGTTCTTCGCCTGGCTGCGCCGCCGTGGACGCGAGGACAAGCCCCGCATCTTCGACCTGCGCGTGCTCGCCACCGGCTCGGAGCGCGCCGTCACGGCGTGCATGGCGACGATGCTCTTCGTCGGCACGGCCGCGAACTTCCTCATCCCGCTCTACATCCAGGTCGTGCAGGGGCGGTCGAGCATCGAGACCTCGTTCTCGATCATCCCCTACACGCTGTCGATCTTCGTGGCCTCGACGTTCGTGGCCTACCTCTACGACCGGTTCACCCCGCGCGTGCTCGCGACCGCCGGGTTCATCGTCGTGGCATCCGCGCTCACCCTGCTCGCCTTCACCGTGCGGGGCGAATGGAGCCAGGGCTTCGTGGTGGCCGGCCTCATCCTGCTCGGGCTCGGGCAGGGGGCCATCGTCGCCCTCGTGTTCAACACGCTGCTCTCGGCGGCGCCCCGACAGCTCGCCGGTGACGTCGGCGCCTGGCGCGGACTCGTGCACAACCTCTCGGGCAGCGTCGGCATCGCCGTCGCCAGCGCGTTCGCCGTGGGCATGCTCTCGGCGCTGCTGCTCTCGGGCGCGCAGGAGCACCCCGAGATCTCCGACGAGCTCATCGCGCAGGTGAACATCAACGAGGCGAACTTCCTCACGAACGAGCAGCTCGCCGACGTGCTCGGCAGCCGCGCCAGCGGGCCCGAGCTCGACGCGGCGATCGCCGTGAACGCCCAGGCGCGGCTCGAGGCGCTGAAGATCTCGCTGCTCGGCCTCGCCGCGATCTCGCTGCTCGCCATCGTGCCCGCGACCCGCATGCCCGGGCGGCGGCGCGGCGACCTGCCCGAGAAGCTCGAACCCGACGATGACGACGACATCGACGACGTGGTCGACCCCGACGTCGACGCCGAGCTCGATGCTGCCGTCGATCCCGCCCTCGATGAAAGGGAGGCGCACGCGTGACGCGCAATCCGGTCAAGCTCATCCCCGCCGAGTTCTCGGCCACACCCTCGCTCGACGTGGTGCCCGACGTCGCCGTGGTCACCGAGCTCGGCGAGCAGCACCTCGACGCCATCGGCGTGCTCGTCACGAGCGACGGCACCCTGCCCGAGGGGATCGACCTCGACCGCGAGGCGCAGTCGTTCGCCGGGTTCGAGGCGAAGCCCGGCACCACGCTCGCGCTCCCGCATGCGAGCCGTCCGCTCATCGTGCTCGTCGGCGCCGGGGCCTCGGGCGACCTCGATCTCGCCGGCCTCCGCAATGCCGCAGCCGCCTTCTCGCGAGC
>NZ_WJSP02000107.1 GCF_009720255.1 Agromyces humi
GGCTGCACCCGCAGCTCGAGTTCAGCGACGACCTGAGCGCGGTCCTCGAAGGCGCAGACCTCGTCGTCCTCGTGACGGAGTGGAACGAGTACCGGCACATGGACCCGGTCTGGGCGGGCGATCCCGTCGGAGACGCTCGACCTGCTCGACTACGGCGAGCCGGCACCGCTCGGATTCGACCCCGGCTCGCCCGACCGCAGCTACGACTACGTGATCGCCCGCCGCTTCGGCCTCATCGACGGACGCCCCGGCAACTTCTGGACGATCAACGGGCGCATGTTCCCCGACGTGCCGATGTTCCACGTGCGCGAGGGCGACGTGGTCGCCATGCACCTGCGCAACGACTCGGGCGACGTGCACCCGATGCACCTGCACGGGCATCACGTCGTCGTGCTCGCGCGGGACGGGGTCGCGGCATCCGGAAGCCCCTGGATCGTCGACTCGCTCGACCTGCACCCGGGCGAGCGCTACGACGTCGCCTTCCTCGCCGACAACCCCGGCATCTGGAGCGACCACTGCCACACCCTGCCGCACGCGGTCGACGGGCTCGTCGCCCACGTCATGTACGAGGGCGTGACGACGCCGTTCACGATCGACGGCGAGGCCGGCAACCGGCCCGAGTGAGCGCGTCAGCCAGTCGGGCGCGGTGTCAGCCGGATGACCGGGATCTCGCGGTCGGTCGTGTGCTCGTACTTCGCGAAGCCCCGGGCGCTGGCCGTGATCTGCGCCCAGGCCGCGGCCCGCTCCACCCCGTGCAGCTGCTCGGGCACGACGTCGATGCGCTGCCCCGCGTACTCGATGCGCACCCGGTCGGGATGGGCGCGGATGTTCCAGTACCACGCCGGGTTCTTCGGAGCGCCCGATGCGGACGCGACGATGAACCTCGCTTCGCCACCGGCGGGGAACCAGCGCACCGGGTTCATCCGCTCCTCGCCGGTCTTGCGTCCGACCGTGACGAGCACGAGCTTCGTGCCGCTGCGGTCGCCCTTGCGGCGGATGCGGTCGACCATCATCCGGTTGCCCCATCGCTCGAGCCGGCTGTGGCCGGGCTGGCGTGCTCCGCGCGTTCCGTTCGGGGTGTCGAAGGCCATGACGTCGCCTCCTCGGGAGGGGGTCCTCCCTCAAGTATCCCGCGGATCACCGCGGGCGCACCGGCTGGCGCAGCACGGTGCGCAGCTTCTCGGGGGCGGTTCGGCGCGCGTCGCTGAGGTAGACCTCGTGGTGCGGGCCGTTGAAGGTGACGCCGTGCCGGGGCATCCACTCGTCGTGCAGGTGCGCGAGCGTCGGCGCCTCGTCGTCGTAGGAGCCGACGTGCAGGATCTGGGCGGACGTGCCCTCGTGCAGGTGCAGCAGGCGGAGCCCGTCGAGTGCCGGGTTCACGTCGCCGCCGCCCTTCGCCGCCTTCGCGCGCGCCGCGTCGACGCCCGCGGCGACCGTCTCGTCGTCGATCCAGTCGGGCTGGGCGATCAGCATCGTCCAGTTCCACGAGGCCTTGTCGCGCGCGACGAACGCGCGCGCATCGTCGGCCCACCACAGGCCCTCGAGCGGCGCGACGACGAAGTCGCGACCGAGCTCGCGCCTGCTCGCGAACTTCACCGCGTACGCGACGCCGAACAGCGCCTCGACCGCCTGCCGATAGGCGACGGCCTCGTTGGGGTCGCCGTGCCCGTCGACCGCGAGGTACTGCATCGGCGGCACCTCGACGAGGGCGAACGCCTTCGCCGACGGGGCGTACAGCTCGCGGTGTTCGCGCTTGAAGTCGTACTTCGGCGCGGTCGGTTGCGTCATATCGGGATGGTACGGCGGCGCCCCGACAGTGGTGGGCGGATGCCGCGGGCGGAGGACGCCCTTCCCACTGACGGTGCCCGGCGATACGTTGGGCGACGGACCGAAGGGATGACGATGACCGACTCCACGCACCTCGACCGACTCCGATCCGACCTGGGCGGCACGCTCGTGCTCGCGGGCGATCCCGACTACGACACGGCCCGACTGGCGTGGAATCTCGCCGTCGACCAGCGCCCGGCGGCGATCGCCACCCCGGCGGATGTCGCCGACGTGCAGGCGATCGTGCGCGCGGCGCGCGCGGGCGGCTACGGCGTCACGACCCAGCCCAACGGCCATGGGGCCGACGGCGACCTCTCGGGCGTGATCCTCATCCGCCCGTCGCGCTTCGACGAGATCACGGTCGACCTCGAGTCCCCACTGCTCCGGGTCGGCGCCGGCGTCAACTGGGGCCGCGTGCTCGAGCGCCTCGACGGCACCGGGCTGGTCGCCCTCGCCGGCTCGAACCCCGAGGTCAACGTCGTGGGGCTCGCGTTGAACGGCGGGCAGTCGATGTTCAGCCGCCGGTACGGCCTCACCGCGCGCTCGATCATCGCCGTCGAGCTGGTGGATGCCGCGGGCGAGGTGCGACGCGTCACCGACGCCGACGATGCCGACCTCATGTGGGCGCTGCGCGGCGGCGGCGGGCTGTTCGGCGTGGTCACCGCCATCGAGTTGTCGCTGTACACCGGGGAGTCGCTCTTCGGCGGCAGCCTCGCATTCCCGGCCCGGTCCGCCGTCGACGTCCTCACGGCCTCGTTCGAACTGGCACGCGACATCCCCGAGCTCGGACTCGACATCGGCATGGCCCGGTTCCCCGACATGCCGATGCTGCCGCCGCCGCTGCGCGGCCAGACGCTCGCGACCGTCGCCCTCGTGCACATCGGCGACGAGGACACGGGGCGCTCGTACGCCGACCGGCTCATCGCTGTCGCCGAGCCGGTCGCGAACACGCTCACGCCGTTCACCATCGGCTCCCTCGCCGCCGTGGCGGCCGAGCCCGTCGACCCCATGCCGAGTGCCGACTTCGGCGGCTCGATCGACCGGCTCGACGAGACGTTCGCGCGCGAGTTCGTCGACGCGTTCCTGGCGGGCGCCGACCTCGGCCTCATGCGATGCAGCGTCCGCGCCCTGGGCGGAGCCATCGCCGACGAGCTCGGGGCCGAGTCGTCGGCGATCGGCGCGGTGCAGGCGGGCGGCTTCCTCAACTCGGGCGTCGTGCTGTTCGACCCGACGCTCGACCCCGGTCCCGCACTGCAGCCGCTCCGCGACCTCGTGGGGCGGCATCCGGGCGACCGCACGGTGCCGACCTTCCTCGGGCTCGGCTCGACGCTCGCCGACGCCTACCCCGCCGACGTCGTCGACCGGCTCGCGGCGGTCAAGCAGCGAGTCGATCCCGAGGGGATCTTCCGCAGCAACCGACCGCTGACGCGCGCCGGGGCGTGATCTCGGCCCGCGCGTCCGCGGCATCCGGTGAAGAATCTTTCCCGGATGCCGTCACATCCGCCCGCGCCGTCCGGTCTCAGCTTTCACGGGGCGCATACGGCCCCTTCCGCCGACGGACAGGACCGACATGAATGCGAACCTCGACGACGCGCTCGAGGCCTTCACTGCGGTGCGACCGCGCCTCTTCGGCATCGCCTACCGCATGCTCGGCAGCGCGTCGGAGGCCGAGGACCTCGTGCAGGATGCCTGGCTGCGCTGGCAGGGCACCGACCGGTCGGTCGTGCAGGACCCGCCCGCGTTCCTCGCGACGACGACGACGCGCCTCGCGATCAACGCCCTGCAGTCGGCGCGCGCCCGCCGCGAGACCTACATCGGCCCGTGGCTGCCCGAGCCGGTCGACACGAGCGCTGATCCCACCCTCGGTGCCGAACGCGCCGAGGCACTCGGCGTGGCCGTGCTGGTGATGCTGGAACGGCTCACGCCCACCGAACGGGCCGCATACGTGCTGCGCGAGGCATTCGCCTACCCCTACGACCAGATCTGCGAGATCGTGCAGGTCTCCGAACCCGCCGCCCGGCAGCTCGTGAGCCGTGCCCGCAAGCACCTCGCGGGCGAACGACGGCGCGAGGTGACGCAGGCCGAGCAGCGCCGGCTGCTCGACGCGTTCCTCGCCGCCGCGCGCACTGGCGACCTCGAGGAGCTCGAGCACCTGTTCGCCGAGGACGTCGTGTCCTACTCCGACGGCGGCGGCGTCGTGCGCGCCTCGCGGTTCCCGGTGGTCGGCCGCGAACGGGTGGCGAAGTTCGTGCGCGCGTTCCACACCCACTTCTGGGAGGGCGTGACCATCACCGCCGCCGAGACCAATGGCCAGCCCTCGGTCCTGCTCACGAAGGAGGGCACGACGTTCGCGGTGGTCACGCTCGTCGCCTCGGCGCAGGGCATCGAGCAGGTGCTGTGGATGATGAACCCCGAGAAGCTCGCCGCGGTGAGCTCCCGTGCGTCATGACGTCTGCGCCGCTCGCCTCCGCTCCGCACTGCAGCAGGGCGACGACGTGGCGCTGGCGAGCGTGCTGAACCCCGAGATCCACCTGTGCATCGACGCCGGCGACGAGACCGGGGGCGAGGTGCACGGCCGCGCCCGCGTCATCCGCGTGCTCAGGGAACGACTGGCGAACCGGCCCGACGCGGCGATCGAGGCCGCGCACGTGAACGGCGTGCCCGGGCTCGCGCTGCGGGGCCCCGACGGGCAGGTGCTCGGCGTGCTCTCCTTCGACCTCGGCGGGGGCACCATCGACCGGCTGTGGCTGACGACGTCGGCCGGCAAGCTCGCGCACTGGAACCGATGAACCCGAAGGCTCGAGCCCTCTTCGGCTCATCCCGTCACAGACGGGTCGGCCACCCGGTCAGAGCTTGGTGACGGCAGCGGAGACACCGCGGCCCTGACGGAAGGCACCACTCATGAAGATCGTCGTCATCGGAGGCTCGGGCCTCATCGGCTCCAAGGTCGTCGAGCACCTCGCCGAGCACGGTCACGAGGCCGTGCCCGCGTCGCCGAACTCGGGCGTGAACACCATCACGGGCGAGGGCCTCGCCGAGGTGCTCGCCGGTGCGAACGTCGTCGTGGACGTGTCGAACTCCCCGTCGTTCGCCGACGACGACGTGCTCGCGTTCTTCACCACGTCGACGAACAACCTGCTCGCCGCAGAGCGCGCGGCGGGCGTCAGCCACCACGTCGCGCTGTCGGTGGTCGGCGCCGACCGCCTGCCGAGCAGCGGCTACCTGCGCGCGAAGGTCGCCCAGGAGCGGCTCATCGCGGAGTCGGGCCTGCCCTACTCGATCGTGCGGGCGACGCAGTTCTACGAGTTCGTCGGTCGCATCGCCGACGAGGCCACCGTTGACGGCACCGCACGGCTCAGCACGGGGCTGATGCAGCCGATCGCGGCCGCGGATGTCTCGGCCGCCGTCGCGCGCATCGCCGCCGGCGAACCCGTCAACGGCACCGTCGAGATCGGCGGCCCCGAGCGCGTCGGCCAGGACGAGCTCATCCGCACTGCGCTCGCGGCGAAGGGCGACCCTCGCACGGTCGTCGGCGACCCCGAGGCGCACTACTTCGGAACCCGGCTCGAGGGCACCGAGCTCGTTCCCGGCCCCGACGCGCAGCTGTCGACGACCACCTTCGCCGAGTGGCTCGCGGCGCAGCCGGCCGCGGTGCGGTAGCGGTCAGCTCGGGTCGGGCTGCCGCCATCCGTCGGGCCCGTCCGAGCCCGCCGGGTACTCGTCGAGCGGCACCCGGCCCGCACGCCAGGCGGCGAGCACGGGCTCGACGATGCGCCAGCACTCCTCGGCGACGTCGCCCCTGATCGAGAGCGTCGGGTCGTCGCCGAGGATGCCCTTCAGCACCTCGCCGTAGGGCAGCAGCGCCCCGGGCACCTGCCGGGCGACGAGCGTGGTCTGCTCCAGGGCGAACGGATCGCCACCGCCGTTCATGGTCAGGCCGATCTCGACCTCGCCGGAGCTGAGGTCGAGCTCGATCCAGTCCGACTGGGGCCTGCCCTCGAGCCCATCGATCGGCGCCGCAGGGCGGAACACCGCACGCGCGATCTTGCGCGCGCGCCCGAGGCCCTTCCCGGAACGGAGGAGGAACGGCACCCCGTGCCATCGTTCGGTGTCGATCCCGACGACGACCTGGGCGAGCGTCTCCGTGCCGCGTTGGGGATCGACGCCGGGCTCATCGGCGTACGCGGGCAGTGAGCGCCCGTCGATATCGCCGGCGCCGTAGCGGGCCCGCCGGCTGGAAGCCGCCGGATCGTCGTCCCAGACGGCGGTCTTCCGAAGCACCGCGGCGATCGCATCGCGCAGCTCCACCTCGTCGATCCGCTCGATCGGCTCCATGGCGACGAGCGCCAGCACCGCGAGCAGGTGGCTCTGGATCATGTCGATGAGCGCCCCGGAGCCGTCGTAGTATCCGGCGCGCCCCTCGAGGCCGAGCGTCTCGTCGTAGACGATCTCGACGCGTTCGATGGCGCCGCGGTGCCACGTCGGCTCGATCATGCGGTTCGCGAACCGCGTGCCGAGGAGGTTCAGCACGGTCGCCCGGCCCAGGAAGTGGTCGATGCGGAAGATCCGGCGCTCGGGCACGATGCGGGTCAGCAGCTCGTTGAGCTCGTGCGCGCTCTCGCGATCGCTGCCGAAGGGCTTCTCGAGGGCGAGGCGCAGGCCCTCGGGCACGTCGATGCGCTCGAGCACGAGGCACACCCGGGCGGTCACCGCCGGCGGGAGGGCGAAGTACACCACGGGCGTGTGCGAGCACGCGGCGAGCAGGCCCGCGAGCGCGTTCGCATCGGTCGCGTCGGCGCGGAGATAACGCGTCGACTCGAGCAGCCGCGTGCGACGGGGCTCGGGCACCGACTCGACGGCACCGGCCACGAGGTCGCGCCACTCCTGCTCGGTGCGTTCGGTCAGGCCCGAGCCGATCACCTCGAGGTCCGTCTCATGGGCCGCGAGGAGCGTGCCGAGCCCCGGCAGCAGCAGGCGCTTCGTGAGGTCGCCGTCGGCCCCGAGGATGAGCAGCGTCGCCGAATCCGTCATGCGTGCCTCCCGTGGGACGCGCACCACCCGGGGCGCGCCTCGTCGTCCACGCTAGGTCCGATCGGCGCGGGCGCGCTCATGCGTCCTCGGGGTTGACATGTGCGGGTCAGCGGGTGATCACGGCCTCCTGGTCGAGCCAGCCCAGCTTGGAGGGGTTCGCGACGGAGTACAGGCGCGCGATCCGTCCGTCCTCGATGTCCATGCTGACCGCGCCGACCAGTTCCCCGGCGACCTCGACGCGCACGCCGGGCTGGCCGTTGACCCAGATCGGTCGTGCCGTGAACGGCCGGTCGAGCTTCGAGAGCCCGCCCATGAGGTACCGCGCCATCTTGTCGGCCCCGACGATCGGTCGCCGTGCGGCCCCGCGCACCACTCCGCCGCCATCGGCGACGGACACCACGTCGGGCGCCAGCACGTCCATGAGCCCCTGCACGTCGCCCGAGCTCACCGCCGCGATGAACCTCGCCACGACGGCCTCCTGCTCGGTGCGGTCCACGGTCACCCGGGGACGACGTGCGGCCACGTGGTCCTTCGCGCGGTGCGCGATCTGCCGCACCGCCGCGGGGGTCTTGTCGACCGCTCTGGCGATCTCGTCGTACGGCACGTCGAACACCTCGCGCAGCACGAACACCGCGCGTTCCGTGGGCGCCAGCGTCTCGAGCACGGTCAGCATCGCCATCGACACGCTCTCGGCGAGCTCGACGTCGTCGGCGACATCCGGACTCGTGAGCAACGGCTCGGGCAGCCACTCGCCGACGTAGTCCTCGCGGCGCCGCGACACGGTGCGCAGGTGGTTCAGCGCCTGGCGGGTGACGATCCGCACGAGGTAGGCGCGTGGTTCGCGCACCTCGCCCTGGTCGACGTCCTTCCATCGCAGCCAGGACTCCTGCAGCACGTCCTCGGCGTCGGCCGCGGAGCCGAGGAGCTCGTATGCGACGGTGAAGAGCAGGCCGCGATGCGCGACGAACGGGTCTTCGCTCATGCCGGCGAGCCTACTTCGGACGGGCGAGGGGCGATCGGGGGCAGGCCGCAGGTCGCGGCCAGCCCGTCGGAGTGGATGCCGAGCGTGACGTTCATGCGGGTGGCCGTGTTCATCAGCCCCACCTTTGCGGTCAGCTCGAGCAGCGCCGGCGCGCCCAACTCCTCGAGCAGCTCAGCGGACATCTCGTCGGTGACGGCCGGCGGCGTCCGGCTCATGGCCTCGGCGTAGGCCATGACCCGCCGCTCGGTCGGCGTGAACACGTCGGACTCGCGCCACCGCGGCACCTCCCGCGCCTTCGCCTCGTCGAGGCCCTCGTCGTGCGCCTTGAAGTAGTTGATGTCGAGGCAGGCGTCGCAGCCGACGATCGCCGCCGTGGCCATCCGCGCGTACGACGACAATTCGGGGTCGAGCTCATGCCACTTGTCGGCCGTGCGGTTGAAGCCGATGAGGTCCTTGAGCACGGTGGGGTGGTTCCACATGACGCGGAGCGAGTCAGGGGTGCGGCCGAATTTCCGGTGGGTCATCCGCTTCACCAGGGCGCCGAAGAGGCCGGTGATCTCGGCGGGCGGTACGCGCGTTGCGCTGGTCATGTCTCCTCCGATGGTTCGTGCACGCGGTTCGTGCCGTCGACATGGAGACACCGGCCGCCCGCCGGTTGTGACAGCGACGTCGTGACGCGATCGACGTCACGACCGCCTGAGCACGATCGCCGCCGGGAACCGGCCGACCACCGGCCGGTACCGCGGCTCCGCCAGGGCGGCCGCCTCCTCCGCGCCGACGATGCGGGGAGCCGTCGCCCGGTGCACGGTGCCCTTCCACTGGAGCACCGCGCCATCGTCGGCGAGCACGTTGCGCGCCCAGTTCGTCCCGGTGCCCCACGGCAGTCCGATGAGGAACACGTCGTCGGTCACGGTGGGCACGAGGGCGATCGGAGTCGCGTAGTACGTGCCGCTGCGGCGCCCGCGATGGTGGATGATCGCCCAGAGCGGCATCCACCGGCGACCGGCGAGCGCCATCGCGAACGGCGCCGACACCCGCAGCGCCCATCGTGGCGGCCCACCCGACCGCCGGCTCGATCCGGCCATCATGTCGCCGCCGCCCCGATTCCGCCGCCGTCAGCTCGGCAGTTCGACGGTGTACGACACGATCTCGGTGACGCGCCCGTCGACGAAGTCGTAGATGTCGCACGACGCCACGACCGAGACATCGCCGTCGGCCTCCGTGTAGCGGGCGAGCGTGTCGACGACGACGCTGTCCTCGCCGACGACGCTGCGGAACCGCTGGAACTCCGTCGTGACATCCGCAAGGTACTCGGCCGTCTTCTCGCACGTCTTCTTCACCGCCTTGCGGCCCATCACGGGGTCGGTGCCGACGAGGGTCCACACGATGTCGTCGGTGAGGTGCGGCAGGGCCACCTCGAAGCGGTGGCTGGAGAATGCGCGGGCGATCTGCTCGGTGGTGAGGTCGGTGTGCTCCATGTGCCGTGCCCTTTCGCGCGGCCTCCCGCGCCTCGCCGGATTGCGGATGCGATCAGGCTCCTCCCGGGGACCGCCGTCGTCAAGGGCGCATCGGGGCCACGCCGGAAGAATGCCGCGATCGGCGGCGTTGGCTCTCAGCATGAGAGCGATCGCATATTCGCAGACCGGTGACTCGTCCGTCCTCGACGTCGTGGAGCGGGACGTCCCCGAGCCGGCGTCCGGCGAGGTGCGCGTCCGCATCGTCGTGTCGGGCGTGAACCCGACCGATTGGAAGGCTCGCGCCGGCGGTCGCCCGGGCACGCCGACCCCGTTCCCCGAGGTGGTGCCGAACCAGGACGGTGCCGGCATCGTCGATGCGGTCGGCGCCGACGTGACCCGACTGGCGGTCGGCGATCGGGTGTGGGTGTTCCTCGCCGCGCACGCCCGCCCGACCGGCACCGCGCAGGAGTACGCGCTGCTCCCGGCCGAGCGGGTCGTCAGGCTCCCGGATGCCGCGAGCTTCGACATCGGGGCCTCGCTCGGCGTTCCCGCCATGACCGCGCACCGCGCCCTCACCGTCGCCGACGGCGGCCCCGACCGGCTCGCGCCCGGCGCGCTCGACGGACGCACGGTGCTCGTCGCCGGCGGCGCCGGTGCCGTCGAGCACGCCCGGGTCCTGT
>NZ_WJSP02000108.1 GCF_009720255.1 Agromyces humi
CTTCACCGCGTGGCTGCACCGACGCGACCTCATACCCGCCGATCCGGGCGCGCGCCTCAAGGCGCCTCGGGCGCAGCGCACGCTCCCGCGTGTGGTGACCGAGCGCGCGCTCGATGAGGCGCTCGCCGCGCTCGCCGACCGTGCCGCCGGCGGGGATCCCCTCGATGTACGAGATGCCGCGATCGCCGAACTGCTGTACGCCTCGGCGCTGCGCGTCTCCGAGCTCGTCGGCCTCGACCTGGACGACGTGGACCGTCGCCGTCGAACCGTGCGGGTCACGGGCAAGGGGTCGAAGGAGCGCGTCGTCCCCTACGGCGCGCCGGCCGCTCGCGCCCTCGACCGCTACATCGACGATGCCAGGCCGGCGATCGTCGCTGCGACCGGCGTGGCGCCGACGCACGCCGTCTTCCTCGGTGCGCGAGGCGCCAGGCTCGGGGTGCGCAGTGTGCACCGGCTGGTCGCCGACCTGCTCACCGCGATTCCGGGCACCGGCCCGAGCGGACCGCACGCGCTCCGGCACAGCGCTGCGACCCACCTGCTCGACGGCGGGGCCGACCTGCGCGCGGTGCAGGAGTTCCTGGGGCACGCGAGCCTCGGCACGACCCAGATCTACACGCACGTGTCAGCGGAGCGCCTGAAGCAGAGCTACCAGACGGCGCACCCGCGCGCCTGACGTTCTCGACTCTCGCCGCCGCCGCCGCTCACGCGCCATCGAGCGGCAGCAGTACGGCGCGGGGGAGCCCGCCGAGGAACAGGAACGGCGACACGTACTCGCCATCCGAGCGCACCCCGAAGTGCACGCACTCCGATGAGCAGTGCCCGCCGGACGCGACGCGGCCCACGACCTCGCCGGCATGCACGCTCGTGCCCGCGGCCACGACCGCCTCGACGGGTTCGATGGCGCTCACCACACCATCGCCGTGGTCGATGGCGATGACCCCGCGGTCCACGACCGGGCCGGCGAAGCCGACCACGCCGTCGGCGGGAGCGACGACCAGGGCGCCGCCCTCCGCGGCGAGATCGATGCCCCGATGGCCCGCGGCGTACGGCGTGGCCGGTGCCCGGAACGGCGCGACCACCCGGATCGGCGCAGGGACGGGCCAGCGCCATGGGTCGTCGCGCATAGGAGTTGCCCGGGGGAGAGCGGAGGCCCCGGGCCGCGATTCGAGGGCGGACGCCGGGAAGGCTCCGGTGGCGAGGAGGGCGAGGGCGATCGCGAGTCCGGCGCCGGCCTGTCGAGCTGCCCTGGGATTCCTCATCCGACGAGCATGCGTCCCCGGAGGGCGGCCAGGCCGATCGCTCCGCCCGGGAAGCCCACCGCCAGCTCGCCCATGGTTGGGGAGGGGGAGTGCCGATGGTAGAGTAACGGGAGCACCTCGGCCTGCCGGGGTGACTACGCGTGCCATTCGGCCACCGACTCCACTCAGTCCCGTTCCTGCTCTTCCGAGCTCGAGCAGGCGGAGCCGTGCCGGGCACCAGGGCTCACGGCCGCCGGCCGGAGCGTCAACTGAGAACAAAGGAGTACGGCTCATGGCCGTCGTCACCATCCGCCAGCTGCTCGACAGCGGCGTGCACTTCGGGCACCAGACCCGCCGTTGGAACCCGAAGATGAAGCGGTTCATCTTCACCGAGCGTTCCGGCATCTACATCATCGACCTGCAGCAGTCGCTCGCCTTCATCGACAAGGCGTACGACTTCGTCCGAGAGACGGTCGCCCACGGCGGCACCATCCTCTTCGTCGGCACGAAGAAGCAGGCCCAGGAGTCCATCGCCGAGCAGGCGACGCGCGTCGGCCAGCCCTACGTGAACCAGCGCTGGCTCGGCGGCCTCCTCACCAACTTCCAGACGGTCTCCAAGCGTCTCGCGCGCATGAAGGAGCTCGAGGAGCTCGACTTCGAGGGCACCACGAGCGGCTTCACCAAGAAGGAGCTCCTCATCAAGAAGCGTGAGCTCGACAAGCTGCACAAGTCGCTCGGCGGCATCCGCAACCTGTCGAAGACGCCGTCGGCCCTCTGGGTGGTCGACACCAAGAAGGAGCACCTCGCGATCGACGAGGCCAAGAAGCTCGGCATCCCCGTCATCGGCATCCTCGACACCAACTGCGACCCCGACGAGGTCCAGTACCCCATCCCGGGCAACGACGACGCGATCCGCTCGGTGAGCCTGCTCACCCGCATCATCGCCGACGCCGCAGCCGAGGGCCTCATCGAGCGCCACCAGAAGCCCGAGGCCGAGGGCAACGTGTCCGCCGTCGAGCCGCTCGCCGAGTGGGAGCAGGAGCTCCTCCAGGCGCAGACGCCCGAGCAGTCGTCGCCCGAGACCGACAAGGTCGATGGCGCCACCGCTGAGGCCGAAGAGGTCGCCGAGGTCGCCGAGGCCGTCTCGATCGACGAGGTCGTCGAGGCCACGACCGAGTCCGAGGCCGACGCCGAGGGCGCTGCTGCCGCAGAGGCCGCCGTCGAGGCCGACGAGACCAAGTAATCCACTCCACCTACGACCACGAGTCCAGGAGACATCCCACTATGGCCAACTTCACACTCGAAGACGTCAAGAACCTGCGCGAGCGCCTCGGCACCGGCATGGTCGACACGAAGAACGCACTCGTCGAGGCCGACGGCGACATGGACAAGGCGGTCGAGATCCTCCGCCTGAAGGGCGCGAAGGGCAACGCCAAGCGCGCTGACCGCTCCACCGCCGAGGGCCTCGTCGCCGCCGTCGACAACGGCGACGGCACCGCGACCATGATCGAGCTCGCCTGCGAGACCGACTTCGTCGCCAAGGGCGACAAGTTCGTCGGCCTCGCCGACCGCGTCCTCGCCGCAGTGGCCGCCGCGCGCGCCACGACCGTCGAGGCCGCGCTGGCCGCTCCGGCCGAGGGCAAGACCGTCGCCGACGTGATCAGCGAGGAGGCGGCGATCCTCGGCGAGAAGGTCGAGCTCCGCCGCGTCCGCCTCGTCACCGGCGAGCAGTTCTCGATCTACCTGCACAAGACGTCGAAGGACCTGCCCCCGCAGGTCGGCGTCGTGCTCGGCTACGCCGGCAGCGACGCGGAGACCGCGCGCTCGGTGGCGCAGCACATCTCGTTCGCCAACCCCGAGTACCTCACCCGTGAGGACGTCCCGGCGGAGTCGGTCGAGAAGGAGCGTGCGATCGTCGAGCAGATCTCGCGCGAGGAGGGCAAGCCCGAGGCCGCCCTCCCGAAGATCATCGAGGGTCGCCTGGGCGCCTACTTCAAGCAGGTGGCCCTGCTCGAGCAGGACTACGCGAAGGACAACAAGCTGTCCGTGAGCAAGGTCCTCTCCGACGCAGGCCTCACCGTGAGCGATTTCGCTCGCTTCAAGGTCGGCGCGTAGCACGTCGTGAGGGAGCCCGGATCGCATCGGCGATCCGGGCTCCCTTTTCCATGCGCGGATGCCGCGAGCGATGCGCTCGTCGAACGGCACGGCCGCGCGACATCCGGCACCGGCACTGCGCCGAGGCCGGCGAACCACTAGTTTTGACACGGGCACGAAGGATTGGGGCGAGGATGACGGAACGCAGGCGCAGGGTCATGCTGAAGCTGTCGGGCGAGGCGTTCGGCGGAGGGCAGCTCGGGGTCAATCCCGACGTCGTCAGCTCGCTGGCCCGAGAGATCGCCGATGCCGCGCGCACGGTCGAGATCGCGATCGTCGTTGGCGGGGGCAACTTCTTCCGCGGCGCGGAGCTCTCGCAGCGCGGCATGGACCGCGGCCGCGCCGACTACATGGGCATGCTCGGCACCGTCATGAACTCGCTCGCCCTCCAGGACTTCCTCGAGCAGGCCGGCGCGGAGACGCGCGTGCAGTCCGCCATCTCGATGACCCAGGTCGCCGAGCCGTACATCCCGCGCCGTGCCGAACGCCACCTCGAGAAGGGCCGCGTCGTGATCTTCGGCGCCGGCGCCGGCCTTCCGTACTTCTCCACCGACACGGTGGCCGCGCAGCGCGCGCTCGAGATCGACGCCGATGTCGTGCTCGTCGCGAAGAACGGCGTCGACGGCGTCTACTCCGACGACCCGCGCACCAATCCCGACGCGCACAAGATCGACCGCATCAGCTACCAGGAGGCGCTCCAGCGTGGCCTGAAGGTCGTCGACTCGACCGCGTTCAGCCTCTGCATGGACAACGGCATGCCGATGCAGGTCTTCGGCATGGAACCGCGGGGCAACGTCACGGCGGCGATCCTCGGCGCCGAACTCGGCACGATCGTCAGCAACGGCGTGCCCGCCACCACTCGATAGACTGTCCCGAGTAGCGAACAGAAGGAGCCCCCGTGATCGCGGATGTACTGTCCGATGCCACCGCACGAATGCACAAGGCTGTCGAGGTCGCGAAGGACGACTTCGCGTCGGTGCGAACCGGTCGGGCGAACCCCCAGCTCTTCCAGAAGATCATGGTGAGCTACTACGGCACGCCGACGCCCCTCTCGCAGCTGGCGTCGCTGCAGAACCCCGAGGCCCGAACCCTCGTCGTGACCCCCTACGACAAGAGTGCGCTGAAGGACATCGAGCAGGCGATCCGAGACACGCCCAACCTCGGCGCCAACCCGACGAACGACGGCAACATCGTCCGCGTCACCCTGCCCGAGCTCACCGAGGAGCGTCGCCGGGAGTACGTCAAGATCGTGCGCTCGAAGGCGGAGGACGCCCGGGTGTCCGTGCGCAACATCCGCCGCAAGGCGAAGGACGACCTCGACGCCCTGAAGGGCGAGGTCGGTGACGACGAGGTGTCGCGTGCGGAGAAGGAGCTCGAGCAGCTCACGAAGACGAACGTCGACGCCATCGACGACGCGCTGAAGCGCAAGGAAGCCGAACTCCTCGAGGTCTGAGGGAACACCATGTCGGGCGTTCCAGGGGGAGATGACGAGTCGGACGCCGGAGGGCATGACCGGTCATCCCGAGATGACTTCAAGGCGCAGGTGCAGGCGCGCAGGGCCGACCTCGAGCGGCAGTTCGAGGCCTCGAAGGCGCAGTTCGACCAGGCCCAGGAGAAGATCCAGGCGCGCACGGGCCGCAACCTGATCCTGGCGATCCTCATCGGGCTCGCGTTCGGCGGGGCGCTCCTGCTGAGCCTGCTCGTCATCAAAGAGCTCTTCATGGTGTTCGCGTTGCCGCTCGCCGGCTTCGCGAGCTACGAGCTGGCGCAGGCCCTCCGCAAGGGCGACTTCCACGTGCCGCGCATCCCCACCGTCGCTGCGGCGGTGATCGCCATCCCGGTGTCGTACTACCTCGGCGCGGGCGGGCAGTTCCTCGCGGTGCTCGGCGGAATCGTGCTCGTGACGCTCTGGCGTCTGGTCGAGCAGCTGATCCCCTCGCAGCGGCGCACGGGCACGAGCCTCATCCGCGATCTCGCCGCCGGCGCGTTCGTGCAGGGCTACGTGGTGCTCCTCGCGACCTTCACGATCGTGCTCACGGCGGCCGACGGCGGACAGTGGTGGACCCTGGCGTTCATCATCATCGCGGTGGCGGCGGATGTCGGTGCGTACGCGTTCGGGCTCATGTTCGGCAAGCACCCGATGGCCCCGGTCATCAGCCCCAAGAAGACCTGGGAGGGCTTCGCCGGGGGAGCGGCGGCGAGCGTGCTCGCCGGACTGCTGCTGTCGACGCTCATGCTCGGCAACACGTGGTGGTTCGGGCTCCTCTTCGGGGCGGCGATCTTCCTCACGGCGACGCTCGGCGACCTCGTCGAGTCGCTTGTGAAGCGCGACATCGGCATCAAGGACATGAGCTCATGGCTGCCCGGGCACGGGGGATTCCTCGACCGCCTCGACTCGATCCTGCCCTCCGCCGCAGTGGCGTTCCTCGCCTTCCGGATCTTCGGTTGAGCGTCCGCGATAATGGTGCGGTGGACTCCACCTTCCCTCGCGCCCGCAAGCCTCAACTGGGATACAACACCGCCCAGGTCGAGGAGTTCCTCCAGGTGGCGCGCCGCGCCTATGACGGCACGGCGAAGCCCGGCGACCCGCCGCTGACGTCGGAGAAGATCCGGCTCACCGCCTTCGCCATGCAGAAGGGCGGCTACTCGACCGCGCACGTCGACGCGGCGATGGAGCGGCTGGAGGACGCGTTCGCGGCCGAGGAGCGTCAGGTCGCCGCCAGGCTGCACGGCAGCGAGGCGTGGCTCAGCGAGGCGCGCACGACCGCGCAGGTCGTCTCCAACCGACTCGCCCGCCCGGCCGGCGAGCGCTTCGATCGCGTGAGTCCGCTCGCCCTCGGCTATCGGGTGCGCGATGTCGACCGGTTCGCCGACAAGCTGACGCGATACTTCCGCGACGGATGGCCCATCTCGATCGACGACGTGCG
This sequence comes from Agromyces humi, assembly GCF_009720255.1. Classification (GTDB taxonomy): domain Bacteria; phylum Actinomycetota; class Actinomycetes; order Actinomycetales; family Microbacteriaceae; genus Agromyces; species Agromyces humi. The sequence continues at coordinate 6,320 of NZ_WJSP02000108.1, forward strand.
CACGGTCGTCTTCACGACGCAGCGCGGCGGCTACCGCGAATCGCAGGTGGACCTCGTGCTCGATGCCGTCGTCGACGTCATGCTCGCGGTCCGTTGAGCCGGCGTTCGACCCGGTCGCACGGGCTCCGATACACTCGACGAATCGTGGGCAGGCACTCGGACATCGACGCATCGACGGCATCCGTGCATCCTCCAGCACCCGCGAGGCGCCGGGGCCGCGTGAAGCAGTCCGCCACCACGGTGTTCGCGTTCCTGGCGTCCGTGAGCTTCCTGCTCGTGAACGTCGTCGACCCGTTCTCGGGAGCGACCGCCTCGCCCGACTTCGCCGCCTCGGGTGAACGGTTCGGCGGGGCCGACGTGCAGGCCATCGACGTGGAGGGCGAGTACACGATCGACGTGTCGAAGGAGTCGTACGTCGTCGAGAAGAAGCCCGAGGTCAAGCTCGCGCCGGCGTCGACGTCGGCCGGCAGCGGCTGGGCTCCACCTGCCGTGACGCCCGATCCGGGGTCGGCGCAGGAGTACGCGGCCGGCGCGGTCGCGGCGCGCGGATGGCCCTCCAGCGAGTTCGACTGCCTGGTGGCCCTGTGGAGCAAGGAGTCGGGCTGGCGGGTGAACGCCTACAACGCGTCGAGCGGCGCCTACGGCATCCCGCAGGCGCTGCCCGGTTCGAAGATGGCGACGGCCGGCGCCGACTGGGAGACCAACGCGGGCACCCAGATCGAGTGGGGCCTCGGGTACGTCCAGGGCCGCTACGGCACTCCCTGCGGGGCGTGGGCGCACTCGCAGGACTCCGGCTGGTACTGAGCTCAGCGCGTTGCGCCCGGCGGCCCACGTCGCGCGCGCCGCTTAGACTGGGACCATGGCACGCTCGAACCGATCTCGCGGTCGGGCGGCCCGTGCTCGCGAAGCGCATGCAGAGCTCGACGTCGAACGACTCACGTCCGGATGGCGCCGCACCGAGGTGCGTGGCGGTCGCGACTGGAACGTGCAGCCCGTCTCCGAGGCGCAGGCCGTGAAGGCGTATGTCTGCCCCGGTTGCGGCCTGGACGTGGCACCCGGCGTGGCGCACCTGGTCACCTGGCGCGCCGACGGCGTGCTCGGCGACGCCGCCGATCTCGCCGCGCGTCGGCACTGGCACACCCACTGCTGGAGGATCGAGGCCCGATGAACGACCCGCACGCCGACACCGTCCAGATCCGAGCCGGAGTCGAGCTGCCCGCCGTGCGGGAGGACATCGAGCTGCGCACGGCCGACGGGCTGCGGTTGGTGGGCGAGCTGGCGACCCCGGTGGACCGTGCACCCGTGGCGACCCTCGTCACGCTGCATCCGCTGCCGACGGCGGGCGGCTTCATGGACTCCCATATCCTGCGCAAGGCGGCAGCGCGGCTTCCCGCACTGGCCGATCTCGCCGTGCTGCGGTTCAACACCCGGGGCACATCGTCACCGCGTGGCACGAGCGAGGGCGCCTTCGGCGAGGGCGTCGCCGAGCGAGCGGATGTCGCGGCGGCGATGGCGTTCGTCGCCGAGCGGGGATTGCCCGCCCCGTGGCTCGTCGGATGGTCGTTCGGCACCGAGCTCGCCCTCAAGTACGGGCTGGAACACGGCATCGCCGGCGCGATCCTGCTGTCCCCTCCACTGCACCGCACCAGTCAGGAGGAGTTGCGGCGTTGGAACGCCTCCTCGGCGCCGATGGTGGCGCTGATTCCCGAGCACGACGACTACCTGAAGCCCGACGAGGCGGCCGAGCGATTCGCCGTCCTGCCCAGGTTGCGCCGGGTCGACGTCGCCGGCGGCCGGCACCTCTGGGTGGGGGAGTCCCAGACGCGGCGCGTGCTCGAGGAGATCGTCGCCGCGGTCAACCCGTCGGCCCTGCCGCTGCCGACGACCTGGCCGCCGACGGACTGAGCACCGCGACATCCGGCGCCGGCTCGCCCGGGCGCGAACGCGATCGAACCGGTCAGAGCTCGTTCTGGTGCGGAATGACGACCTGCTTGATGATCAGCAGGATCGACGCCGCGACGGGAATGGCGATCAGCGCTCCGAGGATGCCGAGGAGCGCGCCGCCGGCGAGTGCCGCGATGACGACGAGCGCGCCCGGGACCTTCACGGCGCGGTTCATGATGCGGGGGCTCAGCACGTATGCCTCGACCTGCATGTAGACGAGGTAGTAGATCGCCGCGACGAGCGCCGTGAGCGGCGATCCGAGCCCGGGGATGAGGCAGACGAGCACGATGAGCACCGAGCCCGTCAGCGTGCCGACGAGCGGCACGAGCGAGAACAGGAAGGCGAGGAAGGCCAGCACCGCGGGGAACGGCGCTTGGATGATCGACAGGAAGATGAAGCTCGCGATGCCGTTGCAGGCTGCGAGCCCGGCCTGCCCGAGCACGTAGCGGCCGACCGACTGGGTGATCTGCTCGGTGAGGTCGGCGAAGCGTTCGCGCTTCGAGGCGGGCACCAGCTGGTAGGTGCCGCGCTTCATGGTGTTGAGGGATGCCGCGAAGTACAGCGTGAGGATGAACACGATCACGACCGCGAAGAGGCCCGTGCCGATCGCGACGGCGACCTGGAGGACGCCTCCGGCGAGCTCGCTCAGCTTCTCGGGGTTCGTGAAGAAGTCGGTGACCGCCGTGGTGACCTGCTGGCTGATCTCGTCGACGGGGACCTGGGGGAACTGGTCCTTCAGGCTCTCGATCCACTCCTGCGAGTTCACTCGATCCACGATGAGCGGGATCTCCTCGACGAGCTGGCTCACCTGGTCCACCACGATCGGCACGACGGCCAGCACCAGCGCGGCGACGAGCAGGCCCACTCCGGTCATCACGATGAGGATGGCCGCCCAACGGGGAAGCCCCCGGCGCTCGAGCCAGCTGATCGCCGGATCGAGGCCGAGGGCCAGGAAGAGTGCCGCGCCCACGTAGGCGATGATCGTCGCGAGGCTCGCGATCGAGAACAGGATGAGCAGGCCTGCGCCGACTCCGAGCGTTCCGACGAGTCCGAAGCGGAACGCGTTCTGGATTCTCATGGAGGCGGCGCGGCCTCGCGTCAGCGGGTGCTCTGCGCGGCGACCTGCTCGGCCTGCGTCAGCACGCCTCGAAGGCTCTCGAAGTAGCCGGCCACGGCATCGCGCTCGATCTTGATCTGCGAGAGCCGGTCCTCTGCGTCGGCGACGAGCGCGCGGGTGCGCTCCTCCGCGTCGGCGATGAGCTTGCGTGCCTGGTCGTGCGCGGCGGCCACGCGGTCGCGGGCCTCCTCGTCGGCCTTGTCGCGGATCTTCGCGATCTCGGTGCGCACGTGGGTCTCGAGTCGGTCGGCCTCGGCGCGGCTCTCGGAGGTGCGTGCGACGGCCTCGGCGAGCTCGGCGTTGGCGTCGTCGAGGAACTTCTGCGTCTGCGCCACGGCCTCCTGGTGCGCGGTGAGCAGCTCCTGCTCGGCCTCGTCGCGCTTGGCCGAGAGCTCGGCCTCGAGGTCGAGGTGGGCCTTCTCGATCTCGCGACGCATGCGGTTCACCTCGGTGCGCATGACGGCCTCGCTGAGGTTCAGCTGGCGGTCGAGCTCGTTGGTGGTCTTGGACTCGGCGGTGAAGTCGACGACGGCGTAGATGCCCTCGTTCTTCTTGTTGATCTCGTAGGCC
>NZ_WJSP02000109.1 GCF_009720255.1 Agromyces humi
GAAGGACACGCATCATGAGCGGAGCAGGCTCCCCCGAGCTCGACGTCGACGGCACCGGCCTCCGGGTGGTGATCGTCGCCGGCAGCTGGCACGACGAGATCACGAACGGGCTCATCGCTCGCACGACTCGCACGCTGATCCGCGACACGCCGTGACGTTCGGCCCGATGTGTTTGGCGAGGACCCCCGGCGTCGGTAGCGTGGGACTCGCGCCATCGGGGTGCGGGCGTGAGAGTGAGGGGCGATCGGATGAGCGAGCTCGACCGGAGTGAACGGGATCGCTACGACCTCGGCCTGCTGTTCACCGACGGGCTCCCCGATCACGACGATGCGGCCGGCTATCGCGGCGCGGTCGCGGCTCGCGCGGCGGGCATCAGCTACCGGCAGCTCGACTACTGGGCCCGCACCCAGCTCGTCGAGCCCACGGTCCGCGGCGCGGCCGGTTCGGGTTCGCAGCGCCTCTACGGCTTCCGCGACATCCTCGTGCTCAAGCTCGTCAAGCGGCTCCTCGACACGGGCATCTCGCTGCAGCAGATCCGCACCGCGGTGACGCAGCTCCGTGAGGCCGGCATCGACGACCTCGCGCAGACGACGCTCATGAGCGACGGTGCGAGCGTCTACCTCTGCACCTCCGACGACGAGGTGATCGACCTCGTCAACCGCGGCCAGGGCGTCTTCGGCATCGCCGTCGGGAAGGTGCTCAGGGAGGTGGAGTCGACGCTGGTCGAACTCGACACCCACCCGGCCGACCCGATGGACGAACTCGCCGCGCGCCGCGGCACGCGCTCGCGCAAGATCTCCTGACCCGAGCCCGGCCCGAAGCCTCGCCCTCCCGGCGGTGTGCTGACGCTCGCGGACCCGCCTCACGCGGTGCCGACCGCTTCTCCAGCCCGGCGGCACGCGCGCACCATCGCCGCGCCACGCCCGGGCGTTCCAGATGACGTCAGATGACGGGTGACTCGAGCTCGAGCGGCGTGCCCGCGTACTCGGCGATCCGCGCGGTGCGCAGCACCCGGTCGAGCAGCTGGTCGAAGTGGTTCGACATCTCCTCGGCGCTCTCGCCGGGCCACATGTGCAGCGGCTTCGCCGCACCCTGCGCCTGCTGCAGCGACGTGCGCTCGGGCAGCTGCGGGGAGAGCACGAGCGGGCCGAACATGTCGCGCAGCTCCTTGATGCGGAACTGGTGCTCGAGCGACTGCACGCGCGCGCGGTTCACGATGATGCCGAGCGGCTGCAGCCTGGGGGAGAGTCCTCGACGGATCTCCTCGATGGCGCGCAGCGCACGATCGGCGGCGGCGACCGAGAACAGGCCGGGCTCGGTGACGACGGCGACCCGGTCGCTCGCGGCCCAGGCCGTGCGGGTGAGCGCGTTCAGCGAGGGCGCGCAGTCGATGAGGACGAGCTCGTAGTCGGCCTCGACGTTCGCGAGTGCCTCCTCGAGCTTCCAGATGTCGCGGATCGACGGGTGCGGGCCGTCGTAGTTGATGGCCGACGGGCTGCCGATCATGACGTCGATCGTGGAGCTCGGGTTCGACCTCGCCCAGCCGCTCGGGGCGATCGCCGAGCGCACGATCTTCTCCTTCGGCGACGCCAGGACGTCGGCGACGTTCAGGTGGCCGGCCATCTGGATGTCCATGCCGGTCGACACATCGGACTGCGGGTCGAGGTCGACGACGAGCGTCCGCACCCCTCGGGCGAAGGCCGCTGAGGCCAGTCCGAGGGTGACGGTCGTCTTGCCGACACCGCCCTTCAGGGAACTGACGCTGAGTACGTGCACGAACAGATACGTTACCTTTAGTCCTCGGGCGATACCTAAATGTTCGCTGTGCGGAAACCCGTCGGAAAGGCCTGCATGTTCACGAAGATCCTGGTAGCCAATCGCGGAGAGATCGCCATCCGGGCGTTCCGTGCAGCCGTCGAACTCGGCGCGAAGACCGTCGCCGTGTACCCGTTCGAGGACCGCAACTCCCTGCACCGCCTGAAGGCGGACGAGGCGTACCAGATCGGCGTGCCTGGACATCCGGTGCGCGCCTATCTCGACGTGGCCGAGATCATCCGCGTGGCACGCGAGTCGGGCGCCGACGCGATCTACCCGGGCTACGGGTTCCTGTCGGAGAACCCCGAGCTCGCGCAGGCCGCGGCCGAGGCCGGCATCACCTTCATCGGGCCGCCGAAGCACGTGCTCGAGATGGCCGGCAACAAGGTCACGGCGAAGGAGCACGCCATCGCCGCGGGCGTGCCCGTGCTGAAGTCCACGCCGCCCTCGCGCGACATCGACGCGCTCATCTCGCAGGCCGACGAGATCGGCTTCCCCATCTTCGCCAAGGCGGTCGCCGGCGGCGGCGGTCGCGGCATGCGCCGCGTCAACACGAAGGACGAGCTGCGCGGGTCCCTCGAGGAGGCCATGCGCGAGGCCGACAGCGCGTTCGGCGACCCGACCATGTTCCTCGAGCAGGCGGTGCTCCGGCCCCGCCACATCGAGGTCCAGGTGCTGGCGGATGCCACCGGCGAGACCGTCCACCTGTTCGAGCGCGACTGCTCGGTGCAGCGTCGTCACCAGAAGGTCATCGAGATCGCGCCGGCGCCGAACCTGTCCGACGACGTGCGCCGGTCGCTCTACCGCGACGCGATCGCCTTCGCGAAGTCCATCGGCTACGTCAACGCGGGCACCGTCGAGTTCCTCCTCGACACCGCGGGCGAGCGGGCGGGCGAGCACGTGTTCATCGAGATGAACCCCCGCATCCAGGTCGAGCACACCGTGACCGAGGAGGTCACCGACGTCGACCTCGTCGTCTCGCAGATCCGCATCGCCGCGGGGGAGACCCTCGCGAGCCTCGGACTCGAGCAGGACCAGATCCGGCTGCGCGGTGCGGCACTGCAGTGTCGCATCACGACCGAGGACCCCACCGCCGGCTTCCGGCCCGACACGGGCAAGATCACCACCTACCGGTCGCCGGGCGGTGCCGGCATCCGCCTCGACGGCGGCACGATCAACCCGGGCGCCCAGATCAGCCCTCACTTCGACTCGATGCTCGCGAAGCTCACGTGCCGTGGCCGCGACTACCCGGCCGCGGTCTCGCGCGCGAAGCGCGCCCTGGCCGAATTCCGCATCCGCGGCGTCTCCACGAACATCCCCTTCCTCCAGGCGGTCCTCGAGGATCCGGCCTTCGTCGCCGGCGATCTCAGCACCTCGTTCATCGAGGAGCGCCCGCAGCTGGTCCGCGGCCGCGTCTCCAAGGACCGCGGCACCAAGATCCTCAACTGGCTCGCGGATGTCACCGTGAACCAGCCGAACGGTCCGGCGCCCACCTCGGTGAGCCCGGCCGAGAAGCTCCCCGCGCTCGATCTCTCGAAGCCGGCACCGGCCGGGTCGCGGCAGCGCCTCCTCGAGCTCGGCCCGGCGGGCTTCGCGGCGGCCCTGCGTGCGCAGACGCCGCTCGCGGTCACCGAGACGACGTTCCGCGACGCGCACCAGTCGCTGCTCGCGACCCGGGTGCGCACGAAGGACCTCGTCGCCGTCGCCCCCTACGTGGCGCGCATGACGCCCGAGCTGCTCTCGGTGGAGGCGTGGGGCGGTGCGACGTACGACGTGGCGCTGCGGTTCCTCGGCGAAGACCCGTGGGAGCGCCTCGCCGCCCTCCGTGAGGCACTGCCGAACGTGAACATCCAGATGCTGCTGCGCGGCCGCAACACCGTCGGCTACACGCCGTACCCCACCGAGGTCACCGACGCGTTCATCCGCGAGGCGGCGGCCACCGGCGTCGACATCTTCCGCATCTTCGACGCCCTCAACGACGTGAACCAGATGCGTCCGGCGATCGATGCCGTGCTGGCCACCGGTCACGCCGTCGCCGAGGTGGCGCTCTGCTACACGGGCGACCTGCTCGACCCCGCCGAAGACCTGTACACGCTCGACTACTACCTGGGGCTCGCCGACGAGATCGTCGCCGCGGGCGCCCACATCCTCGCGATCAAGGACATGGCGGGCCTCCTCCGTCCGGCCGCCGCCGAGCGACTCGTGACCGCCCTGCGGGAGCGCTTCGACCTGCCGGTGCACCTGCACACGCACGACACCGCCGGAGGGCAGCTGGCCACGCTGCTCGCGGCGAGCAGGGCCGGCGTCGACGCGGTCGACGTGGCGAGCGCGCCCATGGCGGGCACCACGAGCCAGCCGTCCGCCTCATCGCTGGTCGCGGCGCTCGCGCACACCGAGCGCGACACCGGCATCTCGCTGCAGGCGGTCGCCGATCTCGAGCCGTACTGGGAATCGGTCCGCCGCCTCTACAAGCCGTTCGAGTCCGGCCTGCCCGGCCCCACCGGGCGCGTGTACCACCACGAGATCCCCGGCGGACAGCTCTCGAACCTGCGCCAGCAGGCCATCGCGCTCGGCCTCGCCGACGACTTCGAGCTCATCGAGGACATGTACGCCGCGGCCAACAAGATCCTCGGCCGCGTGCCGAAGGTCACGCCGTCGTCGAAGGTGGTCGGCGACCTCGCCCTGCACCTCGCGGCGGTGAAGGCCGATCCGGCCGACTTCGCGGAGAACCCCGACAAGTACGACGTGCCCGACTCGGTGGTGGGCTTCATGGCCGGGGAGCTCGGCGACCTGCCCGGCGGGTGGCCCGAGCCGTTCCGCACGAAGGTGCTCGCCGGCCGCGACGTGCGCATCGGCGTGACGGAGCTCACCGACGACCAGCGCGCCGCGCTCGACGCCGACAGCGCCACCCGTCGCGCGACGTTGAACGCGCTGCTGTTCCCGGCCCCCACGCGCCAGTTCGAGCAGATCCGCGAGCTGTTCGGCGACCTCTCGGTCGTCGACACCTCCGACTACCTCTACGGCCTGCGCCAGGGCTCCGAGCACGTGGTCGAGATCGACAAGGGCGTGCGGCTCTACGCCGGCCTCGAGGCGATCGGCGAGGCCGACGACAAGGGCATGCGCACCGTCATGACGATCCTCAACGGCCAGCTCCGGCCGGTCTTCGTGCGCGACCGCAGCATCGTCGTCGAGACGCGCGCGGCCGAGAAGGCGGATGCCTCGCAGCCGGGCCAGGTGGCCGCGCCCTTCTCGGGCGTGGTCACCCTGCAGGTCGAGCCGGGCGCCGAGATCGCCGCCGGACAGAGCGTGGCGTCGATCGAGGCGATGAAGATGGAGGCGGCGATCACCTCGCCCGTCGCCGGTGTCGTGGAGCGGCTCGCCATCCCCAAGACGCAGCAGGTGGAGGCGGGCGATCTGCTCGTGGTGGTGCGCCCGCGCTAGGCTGTCCATGTGTTCGCACTGGTGAGGAGGGGTATCCGTGGCTGACGACAGCAGTGATCGCGAGATGACGACTCGTCGTGCGACCGGCGGGCGCCGAGCCCCCGATGAGCACGGCGAGCTCGGGCCGACGACGGGCGCCCACGCGGCGAGTGCGCTTCCCGAGAGCCTGAACATCCGGGTCGACCTGCCTCCGGCGCCGCGGCCCGAGATGCCCGAAGACGAGGTCGCCGTCGCGATCGACGACGTCGCCGTGAATCCGGGCACCGTGGTCGGCGGCGGGCCGTCGACCACCTCGGTCGAGGTCGTCACCCCGGCGCTCTCCGGTTCGGGATACCGCAGCTCCTACCGGCGCGACGCGTCGCCGTACAGCGCGCTCCTCGCCTCCGACGCCTCCAAGCTCCGTCGCGAGCGCGTCAGCACCGACACCGGCAGCCACGTCGCCGTCGTCGATGTGCCGACCGACGAGCTCACGCCCGCCGAATTGCCCGAGCCGTCCGAGTCCCTCACCGCCGATCGGCTCATCGACCTGAACCGCACCACGCGGCCCGCGCCGCACGGCGGGTTCAACCGCTTCCTCTACGAGGCGTCGCTGCACCTCGTCAACCTCGGCGACTCCGCCAAGGTGCGGGCCTACAAGGAGCTGACCGCCCGCATCCAGAAGCGCTTCGAGGGCGGCGCGCGGTTCGTGCCCGTGCTCACCCGCAAGGGCGGCGTCGGCAAGACGACGATCACCGCGCTGCTCGGAATGGCCCTCGCCGATGCGCGCGACGACCGCATCATCGCGATCGACGCCAACCCCGACCGCGGCACGCTCGCCGAGCGGGTCGACCGCCAGACCCGCGAGACGGTGCGCGACGTCGTCACGAAGGCCTCGTCGATCGGCGGCTACACCGACTTCTCCGCGTTCGTCTCCCGTGACGAGACTCGCCTCGACATCCTCGCGTCCGACACCGATCCGACGCTGTCCGAGGCGTTCGACGACAACGACTACAACGTGGTCGCCGGCCTCGCGGCCCGGTACTACTCCCTGGTGCTCACCGACTGCGGCACCGGCATCGTGCACTCCGTGATGCGCGCCACCCTGCAGCGCGCCGACTCGATCGTGATCGTGTCGGGCGGCAGTGTCGACGAGGCGCGGCTCGCGTCCGAGACGCTCACCTGGCTCGAGGCCAACGGCTACGGGGAGCTCGTGCGGAACGCCGTCGTCGCGATCAACCTCGCGACGCAGGGCACCCACCTCGTCAAGGTCGACGAGATCGAGGCGCACTTCGCCTCCCGGGTGCGCGAGATCGTGCGGATCCCCTACGACCCGCAGCTCGCAGCCGGATCCGTCGTGAACTGGCACGAGCTTCGTCCCGTGACCAAGCACGCGGCCCGCGAACTCGCGGCGCTCGTCGTGGAAGGCCTGCCCGCCGACCGCGGGTACTGATATCGGAGCGCACGTGCCGGAACGCCCCATTCGCCTGTTCGGCGACCCCGTCCTGAAGACCGTCTCCGCCCCCGTCGAACAGATCGACGATGGCGTGCGCGCGCTCGTCGCCGACCTCATCGACAGCGTCAAGCTGCCGGGGCGCGCGGGCGTGGCCGCCTCGCAGATCGGCGTCAACCTGCGCGCCTTCAGCTACAACGTCGACGGCGAGGTCGGGTACGTCCTGAACCCCGAGATCGTCGAGGTGTCGGGCGAGCTCGAGCCCATCGACGAGGGATGCCTCTCGGTCCCGGGGCTCTGGCACAAGACGCCGCGGCATCCGTTCGCCCGCGTTCGGGGCATCGACCTCGACGGGAACGAGATCGAGCTCTCGGGCTCGGGCCTGATGGCGCAGGCGCTGCAGCACGAGACCGATCACCTCGACGGCATCCTCTACCTCGACCGGCTCGAGAAGGCCGAGCGTCGCGTCGCGATGAAGGAGGTGCGCGAGTCGGACTGGTTCTGACGCGCCAGCCGGCCGGCCTGCCACCATGACACACGAAGGGCCCCGCGGATGCCGCGGGGCCCTTCGTCGTGCACCGGACCGATGCGCTCGCTCAGTGGACGATGGAATGGCCCTCGGTCGCCGGGGCACCCGAGTACATCGACTCGATCTGGCCGGAGAAGTCCTCGAGGATCACGTTGCGCTTGATGCTGAGCTTCGGGGTGAGGTGTCCGCTCGCCTCGGTCAGCTCGGTCGCGAGGATCGTGAACTTGCGGATCGACTCGGCCCGCGACACGTTCTCATTCGCGGCGTCGATGGCCCGCTGCACCTCGGCGAGCACCGCGGCGTTGATCGTGGCCTCCTCGAGGCTCATGCCGGCGTCCTCGTGGTTGTTGTTGAGCCAGACGGGGAGCATCTCGGGGTCGAGCGTGATCAGGGCGGAGATGAACGGCTTCTTGTCGCCGACGACGACCACCTGTCCCACCAGCGGGTTCGCGCGGATCGGGTCTTCCAGGGCGGCGGGCGACACGTTCTTGCCGCCGGCCGTCACGATGATCTCCTTCTTGCGTCCCGTGATCGACAGGAACCCGTCGCTGTCGAAGGAGCCGAGGTCGCCGGTCTTGAACCACTCGCCGTCGAAGGTCTCGGCGGTCGCCTCGGGGTTCTTCCAGTACTCCTTGAAGACGTTGATGCCCTTGACCTCGATCTCGCCGTCGTCGGCGATGCGGACCGAGACCCCGGGAAGCGCCGGACCGACCGATCCGATCTTCGACTTCGTGGCCAGGTTGACGGTTGCGGGCGCCGTCGTCTCGGTGAGGCCGTAGCCCTCGAGGATCGTGATGCCGAGCGCGTGGTAGAAGTGGCCGAGACGCGGCCCGAGCGGGGCGGAGCCCGAGACGGCGTACTTCACGTTGCCGCCCATGGCGGCGCGCAGCTTCGAGAGCACCAGTCGGTCGAGGACCGCGAACTTCACCTTGAGGCCGAACGGCACCGAACCAGCCTCCTTCGCCATCGAGTAGGCGACGGCGGTCTCGGCGGCGGCGCGGAAGATCTTGCCCTTGCCGCCGGCTTCGGCCTTCTGCTCGGAGACGTTGTAGACCTTCTCGAACACGCGCGGGACGGCGAGCAGGAACGTGGGCTTGAAGCTGCCGAGGCTCGGCAGCAGCTGCTTGGTGTCGGGCTGGTGGCCGACCCGTACGCCGGCGTGCACCGCGAGCACCGCGATGAAGCGGGCGAAGATGTGCGCGGTCGTGATGAAGAGCAGGGTCGACGCGCCGGGCTCGGACACGACCTCCTTGAGCGCCACGGCCGAGTTGCGGCAGAGCTCGACGAAGTTCGAGTGGGTGAGCACGCAGCCCTTCGGCTTGCCCGTGGAGCCCGAGGTGTAGATCAGGGTCGCGATGTCGGAGCCGACCGCGAGGTTGCGTCGCCGTTCGATCTCCTCGTCGGCGACGCCGGTGCCGGCCGTCGCGAGCTTGTCGAGGTCGCCGAGGTCGATCTGCCAGACGTTCCGGATGGCGGGCAGTTCGGGATGCACCTCGTCGAAGCGCGCGAAGTGGTCGGGCGTCTCGAGGATCACCGAGACGGCGCCGGAGTCGCTGAGGTTCCACTTCACCTGCGAGGGGGAGTTGGTCTCGTAGATCGGCACGAGCACCGCGCCGGCGAACCAGGTGGCGAAGTCGATGAGGGTCCACTCGTACCGGGTCTTGCACATGAGCCCGATCTTGTCGCCCGGCTGGATGCCCGCGGCCACGAGGCCCTTCGCGAGAGCGATGACCTGGTCGTAGAACTCGCGCGTCGTGACCGGCGACCAGCCGCCGTCGGCGGTCGGAAGTGAGAACAGCACGGAGTCGGGAGTGGCGGCGACCCGGTCGACGAGGAGGTCGGTCGCGTTCGCGTCGGGGTCGGCCGGGACGAGGGCGGGGGTATCGAACTGGATCACGGTAGCTCCTTCGGCACCGGAGGAGGCCGCGCGGCCTCGGGGCGCGCGAACCTCGGCATTGGGGTCGATTACACTCTAGTCGTTGCTCGTGCGGCCCTGAGGCCCCGGGATCATTCGGCCTCACCCCGTTCGAAAGGCGGCTTGCTGGTGCACGCGATCGGTATCGACATCGGCGGGACGAAGATCGCAGGAGCGGTCGTCGACGAGTTCGGCGCCATCGTGCGCAGCGAGCGCGTGCCGACCGCCGCCGGCGATCCCGTACTGCTCGAGGACGCGGTCGTCGGCATGATCCAGTCCCTCTCGGCCGGCGGCGACATCGCCGCCGTCGGCGTCGCCGCCGCCGGGTTCATCGACGCCGCCCAGTCGACCGTCTACTACGCGCCCAACATCAACTGGCGCAACGAGCCGTTCCGCGAGAAGCTCGAGGCCCGCGTCGGCACGACCGTGGTCGTCGACAACGATGCGAACGCCGCCGGGTGGGCCGAGTTCCGGTTCGGCGCCGGCCGTCTCGTGAGCGACATGGTGATGCTCACGATCGGCACGGGCGTGGGCGGTGCGATCGTCGCGGGCGACCGCCTGTTCCGCGGGGGCTTCGGCGCCGGCGCCGAGCTCGGCCATGTCCGGGTCGTGCCGGGCGGCATCGCCTGCGGCTGCGGGCAGCACGGATGCCTCGAGCAGTACGGGTCGGGCAGGGCTCTGCTGCGCATGTCGAACGAGATCGCCGACGCGGGCGGCATCGGGCAGACGCTGGCGCGGGTGCGCGACGAGCACGGCGCACTCGACGGACGGCTCGTCGGCGCCCTCATCG
>NZ_WJSP02000011.1 GCF_009720255.1 Agromyces humi
CCTCAACTCCAAATGGTTCCGCGAGATCGTGACACTATCCGCTCACAACCAGGTGCGCGACGGTGCCAACGCCGCCAGAGCTGACGTCGACGCCGCTCGCGCTGACGCCAACGCCGCCAGAGCTGATGCGGCCGCCGCGCGCAGGGAAGCCCGCGAAGCGCGGGACGATCTGGAGATTGTGAACCTGATCACCGAGCGGTTCAAAGTCGGGGACCGCGTCGTGTACGCCGGCGAGGTCGTGGACGAAAGCTGGGGCGAGATCGCCCGAGCGGGAACCATCATCGCGGAGCGCAAGCAGCAGCTGATCGACATCCGCTGGGACGGTGCCGGCCTGACCCTCGGGCAGGACGCTTCCGGGTTCAACCCCGGCCCGGCAGAAAGCGCCCGGTCATCATCGGACGGGTCCGGCGAAGGCTGCTGCCACTCCTGCCACTGCTGACCTGCCCCGCGCATGGGTGTCTACTGACCGACCCCAACCCGAGGAGGACCACATGGCCACTGGAATCGAGAACATCCCCGTCGGAGGGCACACCATCCCGCTCGGCACCCCCGTCACCGTGACCAAGCAGGGGGTCCTGCAGCCGTGGGAGGGTGTGACGGTGTTCCGGCACGACCGGAACCGCACCTACCGGCTCCACTTCCCGAACGACACCTATGTAACCGCACACGAAAACGAGCTCACCGTGATCGCCCCGGAGCCCGCGTGACCGCGTCGACGCCCAAGGCTCGCGCGATCGAGCTTGGCTACAACGCCGGGTGGCGGTGCTCCGAGCGCGGCGGGTACAGCCTGTCGAACGCCTGGACGAGCAACGGGCCCGAGGAGAACCGCGACATCTACCACCGCAAGGGTGGCAAAGGCAGCGGGGACGCATTCCTCGACGGCTACCTCGACCACGCTGCCGAGCATGAGCGCGGCCAATCACTCCCGCGGCTCCTCGCGACGGTGACCGCGCGGGTGCACTCAGCGGGCGCAGCCGACGCCGTCTACACGTCATGGCCGATGCCATACCCGGACGCCATGGCCGCCGCCGCGAAGATCCCCTGCTCGTGGATCGAAGAGGTCTGAGGCCGACTTCACAGACAAGCGGCGCCGGGGATCGTTCCCAGGCGCCGCTTCGATGTTGTCTCGGACGCTACTCGCGCGGCGCACCATTCGAGCAGCCGGCGCTGACGGTGAGCCCGGTGTCGACCGCGGCGGCAGCAGCTCGCTTCGCCGCCACCCGCTCCGCGAACGCAGCCTTCAACCGCAGGTACTCGTCGCTGTGCGTGTCACCCGACGAGACCGTCCCGCTGCTGGCGTAGGAGACCTCAGCGGCGTACCACCCGTCGTCGTCGGAGTCGTCGTAACCCCAATCGGCTTCCTGGGCTGCAGCCTCGGCCGCAGCGGCCGCCGCAGCTGCGGCAGCCGCCTCGGCTGCAGCTTGCTCAGCGGCGATCCGCTCCGCTTCCTTCCGGTCCCACTCGGCGATCTCGGCGCGAGCCTGGTCGACGGATGCTTGGAACCGGGCGACCGCTGCGGTAACCGCTGTGCCGACCTCGGCGCCGGCGGAGTCACGGGCGAGGGTCTCGTAGTCACCGAGGAGCGCATCGGCGCGAGCATCACCGAGCTTCCCGCGGAGCTCAGCGGCGACGCCGTGAGCGGCTGCCGTGACCTCACCGACGTTCGTCCTCGCTGACACCAGTTGCGCGGCGGGCAGGTCGAACGACACCGACCCGAGACCCACATGTCCTCGGTTCGCGGCGATCGCGGCGACCCGCTCATTCGCGACGCGTTCCGTGTCCCAGTACGCGCCGGTGCTGAACAGCAGCCCGGTGAGGACGGCAGCGCCGGTCATCACCGTGGCCGCGCGGCGGGCGCGGAATCCGTTGGGTCTCACCAGGGCATCCATCGATCGAGCCTCCATGAAGTCTGCGGCCGCACCCGGAAGGGAGGCGGTCCGAAGGGGAGACATGCGGCAGCCAGGCCCCGCGCATGACCTGATCGACGACAGGAGACCCGTTGACCGACACCGAGACCGGGCCGACCATGCGGTCTAGCGCCAGACACTTCGACCGCCGCCCCACCGCGCAGTGGAAGCCCGCACGCGCCGACCATGGCATCCGCCGCTGGGGTGTCCAGAAGGACCACCCGTCGGGTGAGCCGCTTCTCGACCTCACCGACGCGGGCATGCCGCGCCGGTACGAGACCGAGCTCGGCGCCGCCCGCCGCGCCGTCACGCTGAACGACGAGGAAGCCGTCCCGCTCACCAACGAACCGAACCGGCTCCTGAGCCTCCTCCGATCCGTCGCGGAGGACGAGCGTTCGGTCGACCTGGCGTTCTGGGTGACGGAGATCGACAACGGCGGCGTCTGGGACGCGTTCACCGACGCGGACGTGCGGCACGCCCGGAAGGTGATCGTCCGCCTGCAGAACGTGCTCCGCACCACCAACCTCACCCTCGACCGGCGACACCGCCGGCTGTGATCGTCAGGCCGCGCATGAACGTCGTATGACGACGACCGATGCCGCGCGCGACGAAGCCTGGGCGGCCTACGCCCGCGAGGATGAGGAGTTCACCGGCGGCAACCCCAAGGGGCGCGCCTACCGAGCCTTCCAGACGGCATTCACACAGGGTGTCACCGCCGGGCGCACCGCCCAGTTGGCCGACGTCCGCGCGGAGGTCCAACGGATGCTCAACGTCTACGTCGACCCGGACACCGGCAGCTTCGACGAGGACGCCTGGCGGTTCGTGAGCGAACTCCGCGAACTGGTCGGCACGACCGTCGACGAGCTGAGCGCCTCATGAACGGTCACGCGCAGGCGGCGCTCGAGAACGCCGAAGGCGCCGAACAAGCCCGGAAGGACTTCGCCGCAGGCGTCACCGTGAACCCGTTCACCAACGCCGGCGGGTGGCGCCGACTGGCCTGGCAACGCCAGACCGAACTGCTCACCTGCCGGCGCGACCACGACCGGGCGAAATGCTGCTGGGAACACCAGGTTCACCTGCGCCCGTGGAACAGGTCGTTTCTGGGGATCACCTCCTGCCCCGTATGCAACGACGAAGCGAACGCAGCCCGCCGTGAACTGGCGTCGACCTCGGAAGAGGCGCGCCGGATCTGAGCCCGCACGGCTCCGCGCATGATCGGGGCATGACGCACACGACCCCGCTCACCGCATCGCAGCAGGCCGCCCTCGACGGTGAAGGCGGCCAGTTCACCGCCAAGATCGCCGCCGACGGGCACGTCGAGTTCGTCACCGCCGAAGGCGAGCTCCTCCCGTTCACCATCTGGGCAGGCTGGTCCAGCCTCCGCGGCGGCATCCCCGTCATCGCCGTCAACACCGGCCGCGAAGTTCGCGAAGCGGCGTGGATCGCCGCGGGCACCTGGGGTGATGAGATCGACCCGGTGATCCTCGTCGACGAGGACGACGTCGTGTACGACCCGGCGCGCGTCTACACGGGTTGATCGCAGGTTGGAGTGGCCACCCCGCCGCGCATGTTGGACTCGGCCGCCGCAACACCGGCGCCGAGAAAGGTCCACGATGGCGAAGCTGTATTTCCGGTACGGGGCGATGAACTCCGGCAAGACCACCGCGCTGCTCCAGGCTGCGTACAACTACGAGGAGCGCGGCCAGCGGGTGCTGGTCGCGAAGCCCGCCGTGGACACCAAGGGTGACCGCCACATCGTCTCCCGCCTCGGCGTGTCCCGCGAGGTCGACTTCACCGTGACCGCCGACGACTCCTTCCGCGACCGGTTCATCGAGCACAGCCACCTCGCCTCCGCGAACACCGGCCAGGACGTGAGCTGCCTCATCGTCGACGAGGCGCAGTTCCTCACCGCCGCCCAGATCGACGACCTCCTTCGCATCGCCCTTCTCGACGGCATCCCCGTCCTCGCCTACGGCATCCGCACCGACTTCCAGACCGCCGCGTTCCCTGGCAGCCGACGCCTGCTCGAGGTGGCGCACAGCCTCGAAGAGTTGAAGACCATCTGCCGTTGCGGATCCAAGGCGATGTTCAACGGCCGGAAGGTCGACGGCCGGTACGTGTTCGACGGCGACCAGGTCGCGATCGACGGCGTCCGGGTCGAATACGAGTCCCTGTGCGGCAAATGCTACCTCCGCGAAAGCGGCGGGGTGCTCACCCCGGCAGCCTGACCGTCGCCGCATTCCTCAAAACCGTCACCAGCCCCCAAGGAGCCCAATGTTCATCGTCCTCGCCGTGCAGTCCGACCGGCTGACCTTCGACAAGCTCGAGGCAGCCCTTCCGAAGGACATCCGCAACTTCGCCGCCAAGGCGTCATGGGAGGCCGGCCGAGGCGAAAACGGCGGGCCCCGGGAGGTTCGGATCCTCGGCAACGCCGTCCCCGTCGTCGTCGAGAAGATCGAGGCGGCCGCAGCCGCGATCTCCAAGCGCCCCGACGTCGACCGTGTCGTCGTCCGCGCCGCCAGGCCGAAGGAGGACGACTGGTCGTCCGTGAAGGAGTGGGGCGCCGGCGAGGCGCTGGCGGCCTGACGCTTCGCCAGGCGCTGTCCGCGTGGAAGACGTTCGATCTTGACGCGGGGCGGGCACTGGAGGACTCTTTCCCTGAACACTCATGATCTCGGGGGAATCATGGACCATCGCGG
This sequence comes from Agromyces humi, assembly GCF_009720255.1. Classification (GTDB taxonomy): domain Bacteria; phylum Actinomycetota; class Actinomycetes; order Actinomycetales; family Microbacteriaceae; genus Agromyces; species Agromyces humi. The sequence goes on from NZ_WJSP02000011.1 coordinate 4,607, forward strand.
ACGCCGTCTTCTTCTCACCGCCGGCATGGCATGTGTTTGCGCAACTGCCCTGGCCGGGTGCGTTGAGCCCACCTGGTTCGCCGGAACATCGTCCCCTGCCCCGGCCGGGAACAAACCCCGTGCGTATCTTCAGATCACGTTCTGCACGCCAGAGGGCGAAGGCCAGGACGACAAGCGACCTGACACCAACGTGGTCGTCTCGCTGAATGCGTCCCCTGTCAGCGCCATCACCCTCGGACGGTTGCTCGCCGGGGCGCAATTCGGTGTCGGAGAAACATGGGATGAAGGCACCTGGAACCCAGACCCGGACTCCGACGCTTCCCACATCGCCATTGCCGCCGATGCCAAGAGTCAAGAACTGGACAACGCAACGCTCACCCTCTCCTATGAGGTTGACGCAGCCCAGGACGCCATCGCCGGCGAAGAATGGCTGCACGGGTTCCAGGCTCGCATCGTGGACCCGTCCGGCAAGCTCCGCCAGTGGGGAATGAGCCGAAGGCCGGTGAAGCTCAACGAAGACTGGGACGGCAAGTCGCAGACGTTCAAACTGGCGGAGGAGTCCAGCCGAAGCGACCAATGGCTTTATCCATGCCCTGGCGCGTAACTCCGCGCATGGACGGGCCATGACCCAGACCCTCACGGCGGACACCGCAGCACCCACAGCAGACCGCGACGTCACCTTCATCGTCCGGCTCGACAACCACGACCGTGAGTCCTGCCCGGACAGTCCGTGGATCGCCGCGCTCGTCGGTTCGGGCGTGCCCGCGGGTGTCGGCACCACCCCTGAGGCGGCGTTGGCGGAGCTGCTCGCCGGTGTCAGCTGGTCGCAGGAGGTCGCGGAGCGTTCCGGCACGAGTGGCTGATCGGCTAACCAGATGCAGCCGGTTTGGTGAATCGCGCCCGACCCCCGATGATGTCCTGAGTGTTGACCCCACTTCGGGGGTAGTGGGGTAGGTGTGTTGTGCAGCCGGAAGCTGTCGTCGAACGGCTGCAGGTCCTCGACCGCCTCGGAAACTGGGCAGCCGACCAGATCCGCTACGGACTCACCCCACCCACCATGCTGAGCTACCGGCTCGGCCGACACACCACCCCGCACGACTGGGTGTGCAACGGATTCCCGCCCGAAATCTCCGCGACCATCCGCGACCACTGGGACTTCCCCGACTACAACACCTGGTCCGGATTCGACTCGCTCGTCTCCACGCCATGCGAAGTCTGGATGGGGATCGCCGACACCGCCATCGGAGTGGACGCCCGCGTCTACCCGGTCTCACAGTTCGACCGGACCGTGCACGCGCTCAGCCCGCAATTCCAACAACTCGAGCGTCTCGGCGCCGCTGTTGACATGACCATCCTCGACCAGCTCCGCGACCTCCCCAGGCCCGAACCGATCGACCGGACACTCATGATCCAGACGATCTCCGCTTCCGCAGCCGCGCTCGACGGTTCGATCACCCGCAGCGTCTCCCGCGCCGGACGCCGAGGGATCCGCACCCACGTCATCGCCCCCATCCCCGAAGCTCACGCCGTCTACAAAGCCCGGGACGGCTACCACCTCGGATGGAAGCTCGAGGCGAGCGGCGTCACAGGCCGCGCCATCGTCGCCGAACACCTCCGCGCCTGGGCCCAGACCAGCTTCCCCGTCTACCTCCAACACCGGTGGGAGCACGACCTCAACGACATCCGCACCAGGTACGCGCGACTCGTCGAGAAAAGCCACGGCAACCCGCCGACGTACAACCGGGCCGCCCAGGCGTTCCGAGACATCGCCGGACACTGGTTCGGCGGGGACGTTCTCGCCGCATCCGCCGCGATCGACCTCCCAGTCCGAGACATCCCGCACCACGTCACCGCATGGTCGGCAAGCCGCCGATCTGCCGCACGCGCTCACAGCCCGCGGACCGGGAGCCACAGCACGGTGCCGCGCGGCTAGTCTGCAGGCATGGACGACCTCACCAGCCCAGACGCTGGAACCACCCCGGAGGCCGACGGGCGCAGGTACAGCTCGTTGAACGAGGCGCTGCAGGCGCACGGGATCCCGGTCGAGAACCACCGGTTCATCCAGGCCATCACCGAACAGGTCGGGATCGCTGAGTACTTCGGCACCTCGAGTTACATCAAGGCGGTCCGCCAGGGCGCTGGCCCAGCACTCAACATCTCCTACGGGTGGACGAACGGGTTCCGCTCCGAGGAAGAAGCCCGACGGGCCGCCGGCGAGGGCGCCAACATCTGGCCCAGCCAACGCGGGAAAGGGCAATGGGGCGTCGGGCACCCCGAACACGGCAGTGGGAGCGGCGGCGGAGCCCCGGCGAAGGTGAAACGCGACTACGGCGTATGCGAGGTGTGCTTCACCGCGTACTCCGCGAACGGCAGCTGCCTCTGCTGACTGCGCAGCATGCAGGCTGGCCGCGCATGACGTGATCGACAGAGACGGCCTCGCCACGGCGGAGGTCCACCATCACGAAGCAGGCCGGATGACGGCCGTTAGGAAGGGGCAAACATGCCTCCGTACTGCGAGATCCACGGCCGGCACCACAGCTCACGCGAGTGCGAATACGAGATCGCTCTCGACCAGGCAGCCGCGCGCGCGGCGCGCGAGAAGGTGGACCGTGATGCCCGCATTGCCCGAGCCACCAAGCTCGGTCTCGCCGCCTACGCGACGGCGCACGGCGTCCCAGTCGACGACGTGAACCCGACCGACCTCGGCCTCCAGGAGACCATCGACCTCATGGTCGCAGAACTCGCGACCGCCTGAAGTGCAGCACCCGACGCCGGCCGCAACCACCTGTGCGGCCGGCGTCGCCGCGCATGGACGTGTCATGAAGAACACCACCCTCCTCATCGGCGCCGGCAACACCATCAGTTACGACACCGTCACCACCAGCCACTACGACCGGCTGGTCGACGCGGACCTCGGCGAGATCGTCGAGGTGATCGTCCGCGACACCCCGAAAGGCCCCCGCCGGTACGAGCAGGTGCACAAGGACAACATCTTCGCCGTCAACGGCAAGGACCTCCCGGCGCCGTCCTGGGAGCTCGTCGAGGTCGAGGAGTTCTACCTCTACAGCGTGTTCACCGGGAAGCCGGTCGCCGGCCGTGCCTGGGAGAGCTGCGAGGACGCCGAGAAGTTCCTCAACACCAGCGACGGGAAGTACGCGTTCGACATCCGCTCCGAGTTCCGATCCAACCTCATCGAGCTGTAGGAAAGGCACCCAATGCGAGACCACCACCTCCTGATCACCGCGCCCGACATCGCAGCAGCCACGCTCTCGGCGGTGCTCCAGACCACCACCGATGCGAACAACATCGACGTCTTCGACCAGACCGACGGCGTCGTGGAAGCGCAGTTCACCGAGTGGACCGACCGCGACCAGTTCGACGAACTCCTGATCTGGTGGAGCACCACCGGTCGAGTCGAACACGACATCGACGATCCTGAAACCGGGAAGCGCCGCCACATCTATGAGGCCGGCGCCCGCGTTGCGACTCTGGTTGAAGGGTTCGTTCCAGAACGCCTCCCCGAGCTCATCCAGGCAACGCTCGCGGCCGCCAACAGCGCGGACCTCGCCCTGCTGCAGTCCGCCGCGACCGAGCTCACCCGCGAACTCCTCACCGGCCTCGACGACTGACCGGCCGGCCGGCCGGCCGGAACCGCGCATGCATGTTGCCAGAAGCAACCCAACGCCCTCGGAGGACGATGATGCCCAGATTCAGCAGCAGCAAGCACACCACGCGGACCGCCGACCCCGCCCCGTGGCTCGCCTACGACGGCACCCGCACCGCCGAGAAGGTGTGGACCCAGCAGGCGGACGACCAGACGCTATGGGCGCCGTCCGTGTTCGCGCCGCGGCGCAAGTTCGAGGTGCCTCTGAACGACCCGGCGAACGAGGTGATCGGCGGCTTCCGCGTCTTCCGTGAGGACGTCGCGGCCGCTCACCCGCACCTCGACCCGGTGGAGGTGCTCGCCGGCGCGGCCGCGGAGTTCCTCTTCTACTCGGACGAGCCGGACTACACCGGCGACCCGGTGGAGCTCGAGCACGCCAAGTCGGTGCTCCGCCGGATCATCTCTGCGAAGGAAGCGGGCGTGTTCGCCTGACCCGCCGCGCATGAGGGTGTCGACGAAGGATACGACTACGAAAGGGCACACTCATGGGTTTCGCAGACGATATGCGACGCATCGCCGAGACGACCGGCCGCACCTACCGGACGCCGCTCCGGGTCATCGTGCAGCAACCCGATCACCCGTACACGAACATGAAGTACATCGGGAAGAACGCCCTTGAGAACGCCGGGAAGCTCGTCGACAGCTTCGCCGAGAACGTGAATTGGAAGGCGTTCGAAGGCGACGGCCACGGAGGGATCATCCCGATCGCCGACCGTGACTGGCTGGCCGAACGGAACGCAGCCGACGCACGCGAGGCACAGCTGCGCTGAGATCCCCTGGCGGATCGGCCGGCCGCCTGCCCGGCGCCCGCGCATGATCGTGTCGAAGACGACGTACCGGCGAAGAGCCGGCCGACCAGGAAGCAGGACCGCATGGGATTCTCGCTCGCCGACTTCGCCGAACCAGGCGACAAGTTCACGGACTTCGTCACGGGAGAGTCCCGCATCGTCCCCGAACCCGACGAGGCCTGACCGGCGCTGGAAGCACGAACCATGCCCCCGAACCGGTACCGCACCAAGCCCGGCACTACCCGACTGAACGGGTCGGCGCCGAAGCCGCACACCATGGCGGACGCATCCCTCGAGGCACGGCATGATGGTCCGGTGGAGGACCACCTCATCCCGCCCAACGAGCTCGCCGACAACCCTGGCCCGGGTGTCCCCGACGATAGCGGGGGAGCGAAGCCACGGCGGACGCCTTGCTCGTCGTGCCCTTACAGACGTGGTGCTCCGTCAGGCGTTTGGCATCCCGAAGAGTACGAAAAACTCCCCAGGTACGACGCGGAAACCTTCGACCAGCCCGTGCAGGCCTTTTCTGCCACCACGCCGACGAGACCGTCTGCGCCGGTTGGCTCGGCCACACCGAGCCGTCGCAACTGCTCGCCGTGCGGATCGGGATCATGCGAGGCGACCTGCACCAGGAATGCGTCGACTATACGACCGACGTGCCACTGTTCGAATCGGGAGCGGCCGCCGCAGAGCACGGCGTCGCAGAGCTGTTCGAGCCTGGAGAGCGGGCCCAGAACACCATCGAGAAGCTGATCCGGCTCAGGCAACTGGACCGATAACCTTCACGCACCACCCCGAACCGCGCCACATCCACCCTCCAGAGCTTGGACGCCATGACCGCCGCCCCGCCTCCCGCCAACGACCGCCCACCCCTCCTGCGCCAACCGCTGTTCTGGATCCTCGCCGGGGTCGGGGTGCTGCTCGTCGCGGCCGGCGTCACGGTCGCACTCGGCGTCGGGGCGAGCCCGTCTGGCGGACGGGCCCCTACGGGAGCCGCGCCCGCAACAACGACCGCAACTCCCGCGGCAGTCGAGGCAACCGAGGCGCCGGTGCAGGTACCTCCGGTGTCCGTTTTTGCGATCCCACCTGACTGCGCCGGCATGTACACCAAGGACTGGTCCGCGGACATGAACGGGTTCGTCCTGAACCCGGCGTGGGCGGCCGACCCGAGCAACCTGCAGTACGGTTCCCGCGATGACGGTCTCGTCACCGTGCTCGAGGCGACGAAGTTGCTGACGTGCAAGTGGGCATCGCCGAACGGTGGCACTGACCGGGGGATCACCACGAACGTGGCATCTTTGACACCTGAGCAGCAGGCGAGCACGATCGCTCACGCGCAGGCGAGCGGGTTCGACTGCTACCAGGAGTTGGGCGGCACTCGGTGCGTCACTGAGACCGCACCGAGCGCGGACGGGCAGTCCGGGGAGTCGCACTTCCTCCGCGATGGAGTCTGGATTGCCACCGTCTGGATCAACCTGCAGCCAGACGGGTACACGCATGACATGGTCGCGGCGATCTTTGGATCCTAAGAATGCTGGGAAGATTCCTCCATTGACTTCCGAGGATTTCTAATCTATCGTGGTGGAATAGCGAGATCCAAGGAAGGAATCCTCCAATGAACGATCTGCCCACCTCCGACTCCGCCGGCTTCCAGTACGTCCCCGTCCCCAACGAGCACGTGCCAGCCGTCTACCGCTACCTCGCAGAACTCACGGTGCCAGCTGCCCAGCCAGCGGCTACCGCCGCAGAGTCCAGGAACGAGCTGCCTTGGAGCGACGAAGACCTCGCCCGGCTCAAGGCCCGCTCCTACGAGACGACCGTCATCGTCAGCGACATCATGGACATCCTGGCCGCGCACCCCGGCGACTGGTTCACGAACGCGGAGCTCGCCGAAGCCCTCAACCGTCAGCCGTCCCAGATCGTCAGCCTCTGGTCGTCACTGTCCCGGCACCTGAACAAGCACTACGGCCGTTCGCAGTTCCCGATGGAGACCAAGTCCGGGAAGCGGTTCAACCCGCGGAAGCCGGAAGGGGTGTACTACCGGCTCACTGACGACCAGGCCGAACAGTGGAATCGGACCGCCCCTCAGGCATGAGCTCGCTGCGACCGCGGGTATGCGTTCCCGCGGTCGCGGTCCAGTGCGGCGGCCGGCAACACCAAGCGGCGGCCTAGCTCCCAACCCGCCGGCGACATCATCGCCGCGAAGACCGGGGTGCCCCACCTCTATCGCTTGGTATGTCGCCGCAACACCGCGACGGCACCGCACGTCAGGAGAAACCGCATGAGCCACCCCGTCACCGCCCTGAGCATCGCCTCGATCCTCGGACCGGACCGCGAACCGGACAACAACCGCATCCGCCTCACTGCGGCACCTGAGAGCACCCCGAACCGGTTCCACCGGCCGACCGACGTGATGATCAACATCCGGCCCGCGGAACGACGTGCACGCGCCTGGTACCGGGTGTTCGAAGACAACGAGGGCGACCACGTCATCATCCTCGCCGGATCACCCATGCCCCTCGACACGTACCTCGTCGAACACCTGCAGCCGTGGCTGAACGGGGAACGCGCCGCCAGCTGATCAGGGGCTACGGCACCGGCGACGACCAGAAATCGTGCGCCGGCGTCGCCCGCCCCCGCGCATGAATGTCTCGAGAAGAAGCAGCGCCGGCCCACGGGCCCGGCCGACATGAGGAGACACATTCATGGGATCGACCGGCATTCACCGCCGCAAGGGTCAGACCAACCGCGAGTTCTTCGCCGCACAGGTGCTTTCCCCGGAGCACCACGAGGTCCTCGCCGACATCACCCGCCGGGAACCCGCCGGCTCCGAATGGTCCAACGTCTACTACGCCGCGGTCCGCGACAACCGCACCGGCAGCGTCTTCGCGCTCGTCATCCCGTTCACCCGCGTCCCCAACCCGAACGCGTACACGAACTTCTACTACAAGACCATGGACGAGACCGTCCACCCTCTCTACTACGACGCCACCGCGGCGATCCTCGACGCGCTGACCGACACGACCTACGAGGGCGCGAAAGAGTGGCGCGACAAGGCCCGCGAGGCAGTGAACGCTGCTGCCGCCACCCCAAAGGTGAAGCGCGGCGACACCGTGAAGTTCGCCCGGGCGCTCACGTTCACATCAGGCCTCGCCGCTGACACCCTCACGTTCGTCGAACGGTCCACGTTCCGGCTCCCAACCGGGCAGCTGGCCCGCATCCCGAACTGGAAGCGTCTCAGCTTCAACGTCGCCTGACCGCTTCCGCGCGGCCGCGACCGAACCGCGGCCGCGCATGGAAGTGACATGACTCAGAACCCCACCGACAAGACCGGCTTGAACGTGCACCTCACCGGGAACGCCTGGCACATCGTGACCGAGTACGTCCGCGAGAACTACGACGCACCCGAAGACGAGGCCGACACCGTCACGAACCGGCTCGAGCAGACCATCGAGAACCTGAACGGCGAGGAGATCGCCGCGATGCTCCTCAGCGTCGCCAAGCGCGCGTTCAAGGCCGGCTTCGAGCAGACCGGCGCGAACCTCATCGACTGAGCGGGGCCGGCAGGCCCCGCGCATGAATGAACCCCACCCAAACCGGTGGGACCACATCGACAGCGAAGGAGACCCGGCCATGCTCACCACCCTGGACACACCATCAGTCCTGTACGGCATCCTCGACCCGGAACGCGAGTTCACCCGGCCGCGCCCGTCGCAAAAGAAGCCGAAGGTCACCTGCGACTGCACCGACCGGCACGGAGGGCAGAAGAAGGCGTACCCCAACCTCGAGGAAGCACGATCCTCAGCGATGCGCCGCGACTACGGCGTGTTCCGCACCTACAAGTGCCCCCAGATCCACGGGTATTTCCACCTCACCGGCGCGGAATGGCCGCCCACCAGGGAGGGCGACTCCCGCACCCAGCTGCAGGAAGCCCGCCGTGCACACCGCCGCGCCCGTCGCACCGCCAACACCCAGGAGGCGCGAGCATGACCGAGCAGAAGCCCGCCGACCGACGGCTCCGCATCAGCATCGAGTTCGGCGGTCATGTCGTCCTGGTCGTCCTGATCATCGCCGTGGCCGCAATCGCCATCGCGGACACCCTGAGCCGCTGAACAGTCGCACCCGCACGAGACCCGGACGCCGGCTCGCACGCAACCATGCTGCACAAAGGCGCCGGGTGATCCGACGCGCCGCAGACCTCGTCACGCCGCCGCGAGACCCGCCCCGGCGAGCCGCAGATCAAGGCGATCGTCGCCATCGCCGTGTTTGGCGGGCCAGCCGCCATCGCCGCCACCATCTGGGCGACCCTTCACCGCTGAACCGCGCATGAACGCCTCGAAGACGAGACACCCGGCCGGGCGCCGGGACGACCTGGAAGGCGATCATGCAGCCGATGTACGACAACCCCGAGACCCACGCGGCGAACCCGCCGGAGACGTGGAAGGTGGAGAAGGACACCGGTGGCCGCTCAGGCTGGTGGGACCTGTACGTCAGCGACATCTCGAACCGGCCGATCATGGGCTTCCGCACCAAGCGTGAAGCAGTCGCCGCGACGACCGAGGGGAAGTACTTCGACGCGTGGCACACCGACGCCCGCTGGTTCGCCGGGGAAGCCGTCCACGGTCGGAAGCTGTACCGCGAGGTGCTCGACCAGCGCGCCGCCGCCGAGCGTGCCGCCGCGCGCAAGGCCGCCCGCTCCGGGACCACCGTCGAGGAACTCGCGAAGTGGAAGTCAGCGCTGGGTGCCGCGGACCCCGTCCTCGCCGACGTCCTCGACGCCGCACGTGACATGTTCCGGCTCATCGACGACGGCCACCTCATCGACATTGACGCCCTCGACCGTGACGAGGCGCTCGCCCTGCACCGCGATCTCGCCGAGACGTGGGGTGTCAGCTCCGACATCGAGATCGAACTGCACCGCACGAAGTACCTCGGGATCGGCGCTGACCGCACCGCCGTCGAGGTGCTCGAAGACCTCGCCGAAATCGAACGGGAGCAGTCCGCTTTCGCACTGTCGCTGCCCACGCGGTAGCCGTCACACGGCCCGGCGGCCGCGCATGAACGTCATGAAGACGACATGCCGGCCGCCACGGCCGCGGAACCTGAGGAGCCACCCTTGAGCATCATCACCGCCGACCAGCTGGACCGGATCGTCACCATCCTCGACGACGTCCGACATGACACCGACCCGAAGGACACCGTCGAGTACGCCGACCGCATCCTCGCCGCCGCCGGCATCACGGTCGCCGACGAACCGCCCGCCGGCTCCCGGACCGCCACGGTGACCACCACGGTCGTCGGGACGTTCAAGGAAACCTGGCGGGTCGTCCTCACCGACGACATCGACGAGTACGACCGTGACGCGCTCATCGGCCACGCGTACGACGTCATCGGTTCCGGTGCCGCGATCTGGCTCGGCGACTCCGAGGGTGACTCCGAGGACCGGCTCGTCTCGAGCGTCGAAATCGACGACTGACCGGTGCCGGCCGGGGTCGGCGCGAGCGCCGGCCCCGCGCATGGAAGTCGTGAAGAGACCGACCGGCGCACCGCCGCCACCACCACCCGGGAGGCAGAATGCCCCAGCACACGATCAACGTCATCCTGGACGTCACCGACGACCAGCCGTTCAAGCTTCACGAGGTCACCGAAGCGGTCGCCCGCACCATCTGTGAGGACTACGCCGCCGACGAGATCAGCGACGAAGCCTTCGACAACGGCGAGACCAAGCCCGACATCCGAGCAGACGGGTTCCACGAGACCAGCGCCCTCGTCACCGGCGTCACGGTGAACGGGAGGCTCTACAACCCGGCCACCGGTGCGTTCACTAGCGGCGACCACACCACCGACCTGCAGGCGGACATCGCCGCCCGCGACGCGGTGCTCGAGGACGTGTCCGTCTGGATGCAGACGCAGCTCGGAACCGTCGAGGACCGGAACGAGCTGGCCCGCATCCTCGCCCCCGCCAACCGCGCCCGCCACCGGCAGGCGTTCGTCGATCAGCGCGACGCGCAGAACTGAGACCAGCCATGCCCGACTACACGATCGAGTACTCGAACACCGAGGACGAAGCCGCAACGCCGCTCAAGGCGGTGCGGGCGCACGTCCGCTACCTCGCGACCGGCGGCGCCGAAGGCTCCTCATACACCGTCACCGACGACGCCACAGGGGAGCGCTGGGAGGTGGATGCGCTCACCGGTGAGGTGGACGAACTGCCCCCGCTCCCGAAGCAGGAAACCCCGGAACAGGTCGTCGCCCGGGTCATCGACACCCTCACCCTCCTCCATGCCGACTCGACTCCTGCAGAGGTGCTGCAGGCAGCACTGACCACCGACGTGTTGATCCGCGCCCTCAACACCACGCCCGGCGGCTCAACCGTGAAGGAACCCAGATGACCACCACCGGCAAGCGCGTCTACGCAGACGGCGTGAAAGGCACCCCGGCGACCGTCGGAGACATGGTCTGCGCCGAGCATCCCGACAGCCTGAACCAGATCGTCGGGCTGCTGATCGGGATCACCGCGGACACCCGCGGCACCACCTACAACCTCCGACTCGACGGCGGCGCGGAACTGACCATCTGGGACCCACAGCCGCGGGGCGCGTTCTCCTGGCGGGTCAAGGCGATCCGCGACGACCAGGCCTGGCACCCCCGGCACTCCACAGCCATCGAGCTGCGGCAACGGCACTTCGCGGTCCAGAACGAACTGCTCGACATCGTCCAAGACCTCGACTTCCCGCTGAACTTCCCGTACATCGACCCGGCTGACTGGCAGACCCTCGCGGGCACCACCCATCGCCGCCTCCGAGACGTCATGGATGGGATGTCGGAGGACTGGCCGGAGGAATGGCGGAAGCGGTTCTGCGAAGCGGTCACCGCCGGCTGGGAGTAGCACCCAGCCTCCGACCCAACCCACCCAATCGAAGATCAGGAGACCCCGTGGGATACATGAGCATCATCGCCGCACCAGCACCGCGGTACGCGACCAAGTCGTTCATCCAACCACCGGCCGCCGAGGTTGAGGAGCGGCTCCGCTCCATCACCGGCCGGGTGTTCGACGACCACACCATCGAGGACTTCCCATTCGTGCCGCTCGAGGACCAGTTCGGATGGGACGTGTCCGCGTGGACCGCCGGGCAGCGCCTCCACGCATCCGAGCAGGTCATCGACGCGATCATCGAATGGTGCCGCATCGACGCTGGCCGGTGGCGGGACGTCGCCACACTGCAGATCGACGACAAGCCGTACTACGTCACCGGTGGGATGAGCGGCGGCGAGTACCCGACCGAGTCGTTCGCGTACGTCGAAGCGCTCTCCACGCTCGAAGCGTTCGACGAGCCGTTCACGAAGCCCGACGGCATCCTGTAACCGGGGTCACCCGGCCGGTGTGGGCGTCGGCGTCAGCTCCGGGGGTGGGAACTCTCCACTATTGACTTCGATCCCCAACCAGACCCAACCGGCGACGGTCCCTGCCAGGAACAGCAATCTGATGACCTGCATTGGGCGGCGGCCGAGCCACCACGGTTTCCCGCTGCGCTCCTTCAGCTCCGTACGGAGCTTGGTGTCGGCTGTCGCGCCGAGCACCAGTCGTTCGATCGCTCGGACGATGTCGTACGACCTCGACGCCCACACCTGATGGACGGATGCGATGAGGAGCCACAGCGAGACGAGCGCGACCGACGTCGTACCGAAGATGATGACTACCTCCAGCGTCAGCCGTTGATTGAACGCCACCGCTGCAGGGAACAGCGTCCATGCCAGCGCGACCAGCCACGTGGCTGTGGTCCACGTCCGGTCGATATCCGTCTGATATCTGGAGACGTATGACGAGTGCAACGTGGTCAGCCACGTGCCGTTGACGACACCGTTATTGGTGAGGCCTTCCTTGATCGACTCGACCACGACGGCTCTTATGTCAGCGTCGGGTTCGCCACCTGTCGCAACCGACTCGACGACTATCTCGACCGCCTCCCCGCCCTGCGCTGCCTTCTCCTCGCTCATTTCGACCCCTCCGCTTCGATGCGCCGGTAGTTGCCGCCAAGCATCCTCCTGACCGCGTGCGATGTCACGAAGCGATGGGGCGCCCGGTCCGTAGTATGCCGCGCATGTGAGTGCTGAGAAGCAGTGCCGGACAGTCCGGCCGACGGAAGGACCAACATGTCGTCACGCACCAATGTCCCGGCGGAGCGGTTCCCGCAGCAGAGCGGACACAGCTGCAGCGGGAACAGCATCAGCGGGACCCGCGGTGCCGGCGAAACCATCGGCTGGATTCGCACCTACGGCCGCACCAGCAAGCGGAGCCGCCAGGAGGTCGCCGACCGGATGGCCTTGATCACCGAGACCGCCACGGTCGTCGAGGTCGAGCCTGGCACGTACGGTGTCTGGCGCGTCGATTTCGTCGTCACCCACCGCATCGTCCCCATCGACTGAAGGCAGGCACCATGGCGCTCCACAGCTACGGCACGTTCGCGAACCCGCGCCACGCCGCCCTCATCGGAACCGACGTCGTCGTCACCTTCACGCTCGAGCAGCCCGGCGTCCCGGGAGTCGTTCACAGCGCCCGCGCCGGCATCCTCACCGGCGTGCACGAAACGCAGCGCGGCTCCAAGGTGACCTCCGCCCGCATCGACTTCCTCGACCAGGACCCACTCGAGCTTGTCGCGGCGGAGCTCACCAGTTTCGCCATCACACCGCGCCGCTGACCGGCCCCGGTCGCCCCGCGCATGTGAGTGCCGAGAAGAAGCAGCGCCGGTCCCGCCGGCCGACCGGAAGGACCAGCATGGACGCCCGCAACGCCCTCGCTCTCAAGCACCAGCTCCGCACCTGGCAGATCGCCGCGTACCCGTCACTGGACGAGTCCACCGTCGAGTCGTTGAAGCCGCTCGCGCACCAGATCGCTGCCGCGCTCGACGAGCTCGCCGAGAAGAGCCCCGAGCCGCTCCTCGCACCGGAGCGGGTCATCATCCAGGTCCAGAACGCCGAAGCCGACGAGCACCCGCTCCGCCCGTGGCGCGCAACTCGCACGATCAATGGCATCCACGACGGCGACGCCTTCGGTGCGTCACCGGAGGAGGCGATGGAGAACCTGCTCATGGAGTTCGGTCGCGGCAGCACCGCACCGATCTTCGCGTCACGTCGCGCCGACGCGATCCTCGACGTCACCACCCTCGCCGTCGGCGCGGTCGTCACCGATGTCGAGACCGGCGAGCGGTACACCGTCGTCGAGGACGTCTACCGGGACGAGACCCCGTTCGCCGACAAGGTGGGGGAGCGGTTCTCCCTGAACGGGGTGACCGTGAAGACGGTCCACCTGCACAACCCGATCATCGACGACTTCCGTGAGGTGTGGAACACCAACAAGGACAGCACCGCGCGACTCATCGCACAGGACTGGCTCGACACCGAGTTCGCCTCATACGAGCCGACCCGGCCTGAACCGATCACCTCCGACATGGTGAAGCACGCCGCGGCGGTCATCCGCCGGTTCCTCCGGTTCGACCGCTGGGAGGAGATGGACCCAGAGTCGGAGCAGTACCTCGAGCTCGTCGCGGCATCCGCGGCTCTCTGGGCCGCCGGGAAGCCAGCAGCCGACAGCCCGGTCCTCCGAGCCCAGGTCGCGGTGATCCTCGTCGCACACGGGGACACGCACACCGCAGAGCAGGTCCAGCAGGACATCCTCGCGAAGGCAGACAACCTCACCGCGTGACCCCAGGAACCGCCCGGCGCTGAACCTTCGGACGCCGGGCGGTTCCCGCGCCCCCTCCGCGCATGGACGTGTCGAGAAGCAGCGCCGGGCGAGGTCCGGCCGACACCGGAGGACCACCCCTTGAACACCCGCAGCCCCGAACAGATCGCCGCCGACGTCATCGGCGACACCGACACCACAACCATGTACGTGAACGGAAGATGGGTTCGGATCGTCGACGTCATCACCGACGCGATCATCGCCGCGCTAAACGAGCAGTCCGCGCAGCAGCGCGACGCGGAAACGCTGCTGCTCGCCCAGCACCGCTCCAGCCTGGACACCGGAGAGTGGGCGTGCACCTGCGGTCACCCGCTCGAGGCGAACGCCGGCGAATGGGTGAAGCCCGCCCGGGTCACCGCGAACGGCACCCCCATCCCCGACGGTGTCACCGTCATCGGCTTCCGCCAGGCGGAACACCAAGCGGAGATGCTCGCGGAAGCCCGTGCAGCGCAGGCCGTCACGTCTGCCGGATAGCCGCTCACGGCCCGCAGGCCGCGCATGAACGTGCTGAGAAGAAACAGCGCCGGCCATGCCGGCCGACCAAGGAGACCCACATGACCCGCTACCGCATCACCGACGATGAAGTCGACGGCGAGCTCATCATCGACATCGACGAGAACCTCGAACAGCTCACCTCCGCGCAGGAGCAGTTGATCCTCCAGTTCTGGGCGTCCTCCGAGCATGTCGGCGGACGCGAGTGGCGCAGGTGGGATGAAGACCTCGTCGCCCTCGCCGAAGTGAACCGCACCGGAGACGACATCGACCTGCAGCTGTGGCGCACCGGCTGGGACGGCGACCTCGACATCACGCTCGACAGCTTCCCGTTCGATTCGCTTCACATCGACGCCATCGACGAGTAGCCACCGCCGGGCCGGCCGCGCATGAAGGTGCTGAGAAGAAGCAGCGCCGGCCATGCCGGCCGACCCGGAAGGACGCCCACCATGGCTGACCGCATCGACCCGATCGTCGAATCCATCATGATCCGCACGAAGGACGCCACGCGGACCGACCGCCCGGTCACCCTCACCGCGGACGAATACCGTCGCGCTCTCACCGAAGCGGTCCTCAGGGCTCGGCGGCCCTTCGTCAGGCTCCGCGCGGACGCTCGTGAAGCGTCGAACCTCGTCGAGCGATCCCAGGCGAACGACCGCCTCGACTTCGCCTTCGACGCACGCGATGCAGCCGATGAGGTGCTCACCGCACTGCTGCGAGCCATCGACTCGAAGGGCGACGAGAGCGAGCAGGCCGACTGCACAACATGCGGCGGTGCCGGCCTCACTGCCTTCGACGAGCCGGACCTGTACGACTGGATCGATTTCGAGGAGGACGAGGCCGACGGCATCGCCGGCAAGTACGTCCTTACGATCCGGAGGGACGAGGAGGAGTTCGCGGTCATCGTGCACCGCACCGTGGACGGGAAGTTCCCGCTCGACGGTGTCGTGGCGGACATGAAGCGGATGCACGCTGAGCTGATCGTCGACGAGCTGAACGCCGCCTACGAGCGAGACCGCCCCTCGCTGGGAGACCGCTACCCGGGTTCGGCGACCTGCCAGACGTGCGGCGGCACCGGCCACGTCGAGACCGGCGCGTAAAGGCGGCGGGCAGGGTCGCCCCGCCCGCGCATGTCACCTCTGAGAAGCAGCGCCACGACCAGTGGCCGACGAAGGGGGACCTATGACCACCGCAACGATCTACCACAACCTCTCGATCGTGTCCGACACCCTCACCGAAGAGGAGTTCAAGGCAGGCCTCGCCGAGATCATCGACGACTACCTGTACGACGTCGAGGTGTACGAATGGGAGCACGACGGGCGCCGCGAGGTCTGCCTGAACGGCTACGGCAACGCCGCAGCAGAACTCGAGACCGCAGTCCGCACGCTCATCGGAGCCCGCGACGACGTCCGCACCGTTCGTCTCCGCACCGAGTCCGACGAGGGCAAGGACGTCGACGGGGTCATCATCACCGAAGGTGGAGACGACCAGCGGTTCCTCACCAGCATCATCCCCGCCGGTGTGCAGAACGACGTCGACGAGGTGCGCGCGCTCCACACCGCCGGGAACATCGAAGCGATGGTCACCAAGACCCTCGAACTGCTCGACCGGCTCGACGCAGCTGCCAGAATCTGAGACTAAGGAGGCTCCCATGCAGGCCATCGTCACCGTCAAAGCCAACGGCGTCCGACCCGTGAACCTTCGGACGTTCAACGGCGCCGACGCCGCCACGGACGCCGCGGAGCACGCCGCCGCGCTCCGCGCCCTCGGTTACGACGTCGACGTCGACGAGTACGACAACGACCAGATCATCGAGAGTCAAGTCTGGCGGCGCCGGTCCGACGGCGTCGAAGTGTTCGTCGCCCGATATCTGCAGCGCGAAGACGACGTGCACTGGGAGACGGTCGCTGAGCCGAAACGGAAGGGCACCTGCTACGGGTGGCACCTCCGCGCGAAGTACGACCGGGTCACCGAGAGCGCTCAGTAGTCAGAGCAGGTGTGGCTCCACATCGGGCCGAACTCGCTTCTCCCGTCGGTGTAGGAGTAGACGGCGCTGAGCGGGCCAGTGACCCCGGCCTGTCGCATGGCCGGGAACACCGTGGAATCGCAGA
This sequence comes from Agromyces humi, assembly GCF_009720255.1. Taxonomy (GTDB): domain Bacteria; phylum Actinomycetota; class Actinomycetes; order Actinomycetales; family Microbacteriaceae; genus Agromyces; species Agromyces humi. The sequence goes on from NZ_WJSP02000011.1 coordinate 21,404, forward strand.
CGCTGTCGAACGATGCGCGCTGACCATCCAGTGCGTCGATGGCAGTCGGCCAGTCGACAGCGCTGGCGTACGTGTAGTCGTAGAACACGACGGCATAAGTGCCTGCCGGAAGGCCACGATCGCCCGCCTGGTCCTTCATCGCACCGTCGATGGTCACTTCCGAGTACAGGTCCGGATACTGTCCCAGGATCTGGGGGATGGTCGCCTGCTCAGCCTGAACGTAGACGGCCAAAGCTGCCGCGTTCGCGGCGTCGACGTCAGCAACAGCGTCGACTGACGACCCCGCGGTCGAACTGATCGGGCTCGAGCACGCCGCAGTCGCCAGGAGAAGCAAAGACGAAATGGTGGCAGCGACAACGACTCTGGGCATACGCGACATGGGGGCCTCTCGGGGATGGGGTCAGCACAGAGTAGCGGTCCGTCGACGGGCGTTGGGATTCAAGATCATCGAGGTCCCAGCAAGCACGATCCGACGTACGCGTGTCAGAAGTCGACGTCGACCCCCTCGGCTGCATTGCGCGCCGCCGGCATCATCGAGATGCGTTGCCGCCCATCGTCCCTCCAATACTTCCGGCCTAAGTGCCACCTAGCCCCTATGTATTACCCACTTCCGCTGGCATGAACCGCGCATGTGATTCCCAGAAGAAGCAGCGCCGGGAGGACCGGCTGACGACAGGACGTGCATGACGAACCCGACCCCCACCATCGACGCGACCGCCATCGCCGACGAGGTCATCAACGCGAACTACGACGACGGCATCGTCGGGCTCCAGTCCGCGATCGACGGCCGTGACGTCTTCGCCGACGAAATCCACTCGATGCTCGAAGCAGCCACCGCTGCCGTCCTCCGGAAGCTCGAGGACATCTTCGGGGCGGACCTCGCCGCGCTCGACGAGGCGCTGAGCGCGTACGACGAGGACACCGACGGCGGCGACCACGAGACGGTCCGCGACTTCGAGGATCGTGAGGACGCCCAGGTGCTGTTCTGCGACAACGTCGCCCCGGAGCTCCGCGCGCTGTTCGCCCGGAAGGACCCGATCGGCGGGTAGTCGCCGACCCGATGGAGGGGTCCGCCCGGTGGGGTGGTCCCCTTCGGCGCTCCACCGCGCATGAACGTGTCGAGAAGAACTTGACCGGTCCGGCACTGCCGGAACCCCTGCGGAAGGCGCACACCATGACCACCACGACCACCCCGCTGCCCACCTGGACCTGGACCGAGTCCCTGGAAGGCCTCCAGGAGTGGGACACCAACGTCGGGGGCGACATCCAGGTCGGCCCGAACTTCGACCGCCGGTACACCCGCCAGCTCGACGACGGCACCTGGACCGTCATCACGGATTCTTGGTACGCAGCGAACTTCGCCCGCGAGGGCGAGGAGCCGAACTACGACGTGATCAACAGCACGGAGATCCTCCACTGCACGGACCCCGAGGACGCCGGCGGCACGGAAACCGGCAGCGAGATCCTCACGCCGCAGTACTGCGCGTACCTCACCCTTCACAGCGCAGAGGATGCGATCGCACTGGCGGGGAAGCTCGCGAAGATGGGCGGCCCGGAGGACTTCGAGCACTACAACGGCGTGCCCCGACTGGCGGGTGACCAGCAGTAGCTAGAGCGCAAGAAAGTTGCGCAATAGGCAACGGCTGTAGCACAGAAGCGTCACGACACGCCAGCCTCACGTCAGGACCTCGCGCGAAGGGCGCTAATGCCGGATGATGTGCTTGGGGTCGCCCTGGTCCCCCTAACGACGGACTTAAGCAGGAGCGGGAACCCTCGAGTGACGATCTTCGGAAGTTGCGATCACGCCACCCTCAAAAGCCCAACTGACCATGTGCACTCGTTCGTCGACAGGGTCTGCAAAGCCGTTCACTCCTGCCCAGTGTTGCAACCGATCCATGAAGCAAACCCTGTGCTTGTGCGGCTCCGAGAAGCTTGGGAGCAGTTCCGCGCCGAGAGCATCCCTGTCAGCTGGGTGCTGGAAGACACAATCGCGCAACTGGCCGAGGGCGTCGTCCCAATCGCCGAAGCAACAAGCGAGCACATCGAGCATGCTTTCGCGGTCGTCACACGGCTGAACGCGTACTTCGGTGAGGACGCCAAAGCCGCCTGATTCGGTCCGCCTACCACCCTCGACATAGGCTCGGGAGGTTCGTCTGCGCGGCGGGCTGAAAGGGGCTGTGTTGGCTGGAACCGGCGACTTGGTCGCAGACCTGCGGAGAGCGAGGCGGGTCGCCATCCGCAAACGGCTCCACGATGACGCGCACCTCTACGGTTTCACCGCCGACACGCTCGAAGCGCTGGCTGCGGGAGCCACCGTCGATGCACCCGGCCTTCAGACGACCTTGAGGCAAGAAGCCAAAGCCTCCCGGCGCCGCAAGCTCAAAGAACGTGCCCTCCTGCTTGAGCGCTCCGCGACCGCGGTTGCCACGACAAAGAAGCGCCCAGGCGGGAAACAACGCCCGGCCGCTGCGCCGGGCCGCGCCGTCAGTTGGAGATGGCCGATCCTCGGATCACGTCGGGGTCGATGATCGGATCCCAGGTCCACGCCTCGCACTCCTCGTTCGGGCAGAACGCCTGGGGCGAGAACGTGCCGTGGGGCACCATGGGCTTGCTCATCGTGCCGCACTGCGGGCACTCGAGGGAGAGGAACTCCGAATCCGGCCACACGGTGCGCCAGAGGACCTCGTGGAACTGGTCGTCGAAGTGCGATGTCGACATCAGCTCTCCCTTCTTGGATGCAGTGCCTGAAGCGTAGTGGAGCGGACAGACACGGCCCGCGCATGGTGGTCCTGAACGAAAGGACCATCATGTCGCTGACCGGCGTCGCGGAGCGCACCTACACGAAATGCTCCTCCTGCCACCTCTTCGTCGAAGAGAACCCGGACGCCGGGCCTGGCACCGCACCCTTGGTGCACCTCTACGGCGAATGCGACATCTGCGAAGAGACGAACGACAACCATGGCGCGTCTCCCGGCCCTTCCGCCCCGATGGACTGGTGGCGCCAGTTCGGCCCCGACCTGATGCGCGCCCGGTTCACCGACCCGCCGGCCGAGCCGACCAGCGACGACCGCGACCCCAGGCTGAACGCAGCGTTGTGCGAGTTCATCGACGCGTTCCCGAACCTCGCCCCGGTCGACGTGCCGCACCACGTCCTCGCCTGGGCCGTCGACAACCTGCAACACGACTGGGCCGAGAAGCTCCCCTCCGGTGTCACCCAGGACGACGTCGACGGCGCCCGCCGCGCGATCGGACAGGTGTACCGCACCGGGCTCCGCCTCGAAGCCGAACGGGAGGAACAGCGTGGCGAAGCCTGAGGACCGGAAGTGGCCGGACGGGACCAAGGTACGGTTCACCGACCAGGCGATGGCCGTGACCAACTGGGCGGCGTCCAGCGGATCGAACGCCTCCGTTGAGGAGCTCGCCCGCGGCCGACGCCGGATCGTCCGCAGCTACGCCGACAAGACGTTCACCGTCCGGAACACCGACGACAACCTCCACGACGTCATCCTCGACAACGGCGAACGATGGGGGATGGGCTGGCTGGAAGAGATCAAAGAGGCTCGCACCTCGCTCGGGCTTGGCACCTCCATCCACTACGACCCGAACGCGAACACCATCCGCACGCCACGCGGTGACGGGGCCTTCAACGTCGAGTACGACCTGTCCACGAACGTCCTCTGCGGTGGCGGGCTGATGGTCCCCGTGCTGGCATCCCAGTTTCCGGAAAATGTCGACTGCGGGCAGTGCCGGCGCCGGAAGGCGTTCCCCGGCTGAGGTTACGATCGGCCGCGCATGTGAGTGGCATGCAGACCCTGAACGACGTCGACGCCGGCGTGTACGCCGTGATCACCGCCTCGGGGAGCAGGTACGTTTTCGACCTGGACCGCCGAGAGGTGGTCAGAGCACCGCATGTCGCCCCGAACGTCGCGCCCGACATGGTCGACGCCGCGGATCTCCGCCGTGACGGCGAAGCCATGCCGCTGTACGAGCTCGTCGACATCACCGTCGGGCAGTCACTCGTCGTCTGGATCGGCAAGGTCGACGACTACGCCGGCTACCTCGCGACCCGAAGGGTGAGCACCGACGTCCAGAGCATCGAACCGCTTACGAGCATCGAGCAGTCCGCCGCGTAGCCCACGCCGGCGTTCCTAGGACCGCACGTGCGACTCTCCGGGTTCCGCGCATGGACGCGGCGAGAAGAGACGAAGGAGCCCGACATGACCATGACCATCACCACCATCAACGCCGGCCAGTCGCGGCGTCGCATTCCAGTGGAGTTCGGTGACGGCGACGTCCTGGACTACGAGCCGGACAGGTTCCACTGCCGTGAGGGTATCGCCGTGATCGAGAACCTCCCCAGCCGGGAGGGCGTGGAGGGGCGGATGACGCGCGAGAACTTCGTCGTCGACACGTTCTGGGGCTCGGGCGACGACCACATCCTTAGCGAGGACGAGCTCGCCACCGCGACCGTTCGGTTCAACATCCACGACTTCCGCAAGATCGAGCCGGACGAGCGGTTCGCCGACTTCAGCAAGGACGACCGTGCCACCCTGACCAGGCAACACGGGAACATCGTCAGCCGGTACATCCGGATCGGCGCCGTCCCGGACCTCGCCACGATGCTCGAGAACGCCCTCCGCGAGGTGGTGGAGCGGGAGGCCGACATGGAGCACGCGGCCAGCCGTCTCGAGTCGGCGCGACGCCAAGCCATCGACCTGCTCAAGCAGCAGAGGAAGCAGCACCCATGAACGACCTCGAACTTGTCACCGCCTACCGGCCGGGGAGCACCCACGTGAACTCCGTGCACGCCCGCGGGCTCCGCGCCGTCCACGACGCCGTCGTCGAACGGATCGTCAAGATCGCCGAGGACGCCGACCGTGAAGCCGGAACGTACTGGATCGCCGACCTGATCCGTGCGGAGGCGTCGCGTTGAACACCATCGAGGGCGGTTGGGAGCCGCTGAACCTGACCCGACCGCCGGCGCCAGGCTACCGGTGGGAGATGACCTTGATCAACGGTCTCGACCACGTCGACGGGGTGATCTACGCGCCAGTTCGCGAGGAGGAGACGGCGATGTCGTAGCGACTCCCGCGCATGAGGTGGGCAACGAAAGGACCCCACCATGTTCGAACAGATCGCGTCCTACTACGACGGCTCCGGCACGTACCTGGTCACCCGGGATCGGGACATCCTCAACACCCTGATCAACGACGCTGAGCTCATCGAGGAGCGCCTCACGCGGCTCCCGGAATGGGACGCCGTCGAACACGACGACTGGGTGCTCACCGACCGCTTCGCATGCACGCCGGACGGCCCCGGCGGCAAGACCGTCGTGTGGATCGACGGCGACGCATACCTCGCGGAGCTGCTCCCGAAGCGCTGACCGACCGCGCATGAACGCTCCGAGAAGAAGGAGCACCCCATGCTGATCTACGCGATCCACACCCCCGACCCGTCGGGCGCGCCGATGAACGAGACGGCCGCGTGCGAGGTGCACCTGGTCGAGTACGACGCGGACGGGTACTCGATGGCCGCGGACGCGGACGACGCCCCGGAGAACCCGGAGTACACGGTCGTGGAGCGGCCCGAGGACAACGACACCGTCTGCAACGTCTGCAAGGTCGAGGAGCTCGCCGGCAGCGGCCGACTGTGACTGGTTAGCCGCGGGCTGGGCTCTGCCAGCCGAGTTCAGCGGTGATGGTGCCCAGATCGGCTTGTTTCACGCTTTCAGCCACCTCAGTCTGGATCACCCGTTCCTTCTCGAGGAGGTCGACCGCCTCGTCGATGTCCTTGATGATGCGGGCCCGCTCGGCGTCAGGAAGCCGCAACGCGAGAAGGGCGGTTTCTTCGCTTGGGAGGACCTCGACGTCCGCTCCCGCGGCGATGTGGTTCCGACGAACGATGGTGTGGAGCGCTCCGGCAATGCTGGCGACCGCCATTGCCCCGATGGTCGCGACCGCCCATGCCGTCTGTACGGTGGGTGCCCCACCTGTGATGTCGTATGCGATGAAGGCGGCCACGGTGCTGAATCCGGCGTTGGTGAACAGCTGGGCGGTGAGGCGTCCGCTCGGCAGTTGCTTCCGGTCGCGGATCAGTTCTGCGGTGACCGCTGCAATGTAGAGGATCGCGGCGACGGCGGCGATCGTGACGCAAACGACCGGATCCCAGCCGAAGCTCTGGGGGAGGGCGATGACAATCGCCGCGGCGATCGGCACGACCGCTGCAATCCCTGCCAGCGCGCCGGTGAGCACCAGCCCCCAGACGCCGATCCGGTGAACGGGGTGGGCGTCGCCGCGCTCGGCCTGGGACCTCGGTGGCGGATCGAGCGCCTTGAGCACGTCCGGATGCTCGGCGAACGCGGCGCGTTCAAGCGCAGCCCAAGACAGGGGTTCGCCCGTTTTCACAATCGCGGCAGCGTACTCAGCGGCCGTCACTTCGCCCCTCCTCGTCCCCTCGCATCGCATGCTCCTCGGACCAGCGCGGGTCGGCAACCCCGCGCATGGATGTCCTGAGAAGAGCGATCCGGCTTCGAGCCGGCCGACGAACGGAGATCCCATGACGACGAACTTAACCGCGGTCCGGCGGCGAGCTGCCGACCTGCTCCGCGACTACCACGAGATCGTCGACGAGTCGGCTGCGTCGCTGACGACGAACGATGAGGAGTTCATCCGCCTGGCCGCGCAGGCCGAGACCCGTCACCTCGCACGACTCGCCGCGCAGTTCGCAGCCCTCGCCGCGGACATCACCGGCAACCCCACCGACCCTGTCGAGCTCGTCATGGGCGTCCCGGACCGCCTCGATGCGGATCTCGACGACATCCCCGGCACTGGTGTGCACAGCGAGCAGGCGGACTTCGTGTTCGCCGGCGACGAGGAGCCCCGCGCGTCGGTGACGACGTGGATGGCGCTCGACGGCGCGATGGTCGTGCAGATCGACACGAACCTCGACGGCCTCGGCCTCGATCGGGTCCGGGTGAACGTCAACGACGGCGTCGTGTTCGACCAGGGCATCGAAACCGGCCGCGACTACGCAGAGGAGGTCCGCTGACCATGAGACTCGAGCTTGAATTCGACCGCGACAAGATCGACATCCGCCGGTTCAGCCAGCTGTTCAACTCGATCATCTGCTCGGTGTACGCCGACGGTGACACCGCGGCCGGCCCGTACAAGGTCACCTCGGCGGAGGACATCATGGTCGGCACGGTCACCGTCCCGCTGGACGAGCAGCACACCGGCCCAGGGATCGAGCGGCTCGCCGCCAGCCTCCACGACCACGTGTACGGGGCAGGGGAGTGGGAGCACGCCGAACCGGAAGCCCGGGACAACTACCTCGCCGACGCCCGCGAGATCGCGCAGACCCACCCGCACCTCCTCAGCCTCCGTGAGCGCGGCATCGACTGATGGACGGCGAGGAGCTCGAGGCGGCCTTCGAAGGGGTTTGGTACCGGTGGGAGTGCCCCGCGTGCGGTGAGATGATCGAGCAGGAGAACGACCCCCGCGGCGACGAGGTCGAATGCGACTCCTGTGACTGGGCTGGCCGCTGTGGTGGCGGCATCTGAACAAGAGCCGGGACAGCGCCAAGATCCGCTCCGACGGTGATTCCGCGCATGTGGGTGGCAACGAAAGGCCCCGCATGAACAGCAACGTCACCCACCTCCCCTCCGTCCCCGCCGAGATCAACCTCCCGGCAGCTCCGTGGGCGGGAGAGCTCACCGACAACACCCTCGAGCGGCACATCGCGCTCGCACACCAGCAGCACCGGCAGGCGGTCAACGCCGTGAGCGCGGCAGCCTACTCGCTGGCCGCCGCCGAGCGCAGCGAAGCGTTCTGGGTGGCTCAGGCGGACGCACTCGAAGCCGAGGTGGCGCGACGAGCGATGGTCGTCGCAGCCTGAACGGGCCGCGCGAACGCGCGGCCAGAAGAATTTCCCCACGGCCGCCGCGGGCGTCCTACATTCGGAACGTCCCGACCCCCGCATCCAACAACCGGGACAGCGAACGCCGCCACCTCCCTCCGAGGGTGGCGGCGTTCGTCATTGCTCAGGCCGTGGCGTGCTGCGGCAGCGCCGCCTGGAACCCGGCGACCACGCGGGCCGCCTCGAGGATCGTCAGGCGGCGGTGCTCGGCCGCTGCGACCGATTCCGGGTCGCCGTCGTACCGGTCGCCGGTCATGACAGCCCCGTCACCGTCCTGGTCGACGGAGAGGATCCCGATCGCGTCGGCGATGTCCCAGTAGACGATGTCTGCTCCGGTGGCGGCGGCCTCGAGCATCGTCCTGGGCGCGACGCGGATGACGGTGTGGCGGTCGATTCTGCCGGGGAAGAGAATGCCGTCGCCGACGACCTTCCAGTCCTCCCAGTGGCGGGCGAGCTGGGTGAGCCAGTCGTCGGTGAACGCATGCAGGTCGGTGACCTTCACATGGCCGACCTGCTGGTTGAAGAGGGCGGTGAGGGTGTTCGGTCTGGCGGTGGTGAGGGTGGGCATCAGCGGAGCTCCTGTTCAGGGGTGGCGGTGCGGGCGAAGGACATGGCGACACCGATGGCGAACATCGTGGTGAGCAGCGCGGTGCCGCCGGCGGAGATGAGTGGGAGAGGGACGCCGAGGATCGGCATCACGCCGAGGACGACGGCGATGTTCACCGCTGCCTGGCCGACCACCCAGACCAACACGACTGCTGACGCGGCTGTCCCGTACGGGGTGGTCGCGTTCGCCATCGCCCGGTACAGGAGGACGGCGAGGACGGCGAACAGGGCGAGGACGAGGGTGGCGCCGAGGATGCCGAGCTCCTCCCCGATGATCGCGAAGATGAAGTCGTTGTCGGCGGCCGGCAGCCATGACCATTTCGCGGTGGAGTTCCCGAGCCCGACACCGAAGATCCCGCCGTTCGCGAGAGCCCAGGTGCCGTGCTGGATCTGCCAGCAGTCGTCGGAGTTCGACTGGGTGCAGTCGGTGAGGAACGACGCGATGCGACGCATCCGGGATTCACTGGTCAGGGCGAACACCGTGAACAGCAGCAGGCCGGCGGACACCGGGATGGCGAGGGTGCGGAGCCTGACACCGATGAGGAACAACGCCCCGAACAGCATCCCGGCCATCACCATGACGGTGCCGAGGTCGCCGCCGAGGAGGACCAAGCCGATCGCGCCGCCGCCGGTGACGAGCACCGGGACGAGGCCTTGTTTCAGGTCGTTCAGCACATGCTGTTTTCGGGAGACGATCAGGCCCAGCCAGAGGACCATCGACACCTTGATCGCTTCGGAAGGCTGGAACTGAACCGGGCCGAGGGCAAGCCAGTTCGTGTTCCCGCCGACCTCGATGCCGAGCGGGGTGAACACGACGAGCAGCTGCATGATGCAGGAGAGGATCATCGACGGCCACGCCGCTTTCATCCACAACCGCTCAGGGAGTCTCGAGGCGACGTACAGGACGGGAACGCCGATGAGGGCGAACACACCCTGGCGGAGGGACTGTTCGAAGAACCCGCCGTCCTCGATCTTCGACTCCACCGACGAGCTCGACAGCACCATCACGAACCCGAACGCGACCATGAGGACGACCAGGCCGAGGAGCATGTAGTACGTCGAAGAGTCCGACAGGAAGAACCCGAGGGTCTTGTCACGGACGAGGAGGATGTGCCGGACCACCGGCGGCTGCCGGCGCTTTCTTGAAGCTGTGCGCGCGGGGCGGATGGGGCTGACCGTCGCCTGGCGCGGTGGTGCCGGCGGTGTGGTCCGGGCGGAGACGCCTCGTGCGGAGACGGTTCGAGGTGTGGTGGGACGCCGCCTGGTTGGAGTGGCCGCCGACGGTCGTCGCCGAGGGGTTGTCGAGGTCACAGGGTTGGGTGATCCGATCGACGTTCGGCGCGGGTGCTCGTCACGCCAGACACATGCGCGGGATGTCCCGCGCATGGTGTCGGTGTACCCACTGAAGGAGGTCGCCCATTTCCGAACTCATCGCCGACTCGTTGCTCGCCGCGCAGGAGCAGCTGTTCAAGGATCTCGCCGAGCACCAGCGCGTCGCCGGGATCACCGACGAACACGTCGCCGAACAGCTCGGCGTCGACGTCGAAATGGTGCCGGACATCGTCAACGGCCGGCAGGACCTCACCATGTCAGAGCTCCGGTACCTCGGCATCGCGCTCGAGGTGGCGATCGACTACGGCGTCCAGCATTCCCGCTCGAACACGATCGTCCTCGGCCGTCTCGCCGGCACGGAGGAGCTCGCCCGTCAGGCGGTCGCCCACGGAGTCCAGGACCGTCTGGACGGGGCAGATGTTGCGATCCACGCCCGCCAGGTGTCGACGGTGACCGACGAGTTCACGAAGACGCTGCTCACCGAACTGGCACGCCGCGGAGCACGGAACGTCATCGTCCGCGGGGCGTCAGCCGAGTTCCTCGCCCAACTGGAACGTCACCGGCACCCGTCGGTGCACGTGACGGTGCTCAGCGGCGCCTGACGGCTGGTCAGGCGGCGAGCACCCATTGGTGCGTCGCGCCCTCGATCCTCCGTTGAGCTCGGAACAGCGGGTTCGTCAGGTGCTGCGCACGCCATGCCGGATCGTTGCGAAGCTTCTTCGGGACCGGGCCGAGCTCATCCTCACGCGGGAGATACCGCCAGGCGACGATCGCCGCTGCGATCGGCCGTGCACGGCGAGCCCTGCGCGCGCTCAAAGGTCGAACCAGCCGAACAGGCCGCCGCCGCTGCCGCCGCTAGGACCGGGCGGGTCGAAGTCCGCATTCGATCGGCCGCGCGGCCGGTCAGGCAGCGACCACAGCAACGCATCGGAGAGCACCCCGTCAGCCGGGACGGTGTCCCCAGGGGCCGGATGTGACGCGTACATGTGCCGGCGAAGATCCCGACGGGCCTGCCACCTCCAAGTTCGGCCAGCGGACTCCCACCGGCAACCCTTCACCGTGCAAGCGAGACGCAGGTCTGTGACCCACACGATCCGGCCGGCCATGTTCACGAGCGCCATCCGGCGGTCTCCTCCCTGAAGGTGGTCGTGCTGTACATGCGCGGGTGCCGACTCGTCATTCCCATGTCCAGAGATGATCACTGGAACCGCTGGCCGAGGGTACCCCCGACAGCGCCCAGCCCCATCATCGGGGTGTCTCCGTCCGGTAGGGCCCTTCGGGCGCGTAGTACTCGGGGCAGTATTTGTCGGTGCCTGACGCGGCGAGGAACTCGCAGTAGCCGGCCTTGTACTCCTTGGTCCCGGTCGGTGATGGGAGGTGCCCGCTGCGTGCGTCATCCCAGCCGCAGTCGAAGTCGGACGGGCCGGTTTCCTCAGCGATCGTCGCGGCGACTTCGCGGGCTTCCGCCTGCTTGACCGCCTTCTTCGCTTTCCGGTGGTCGGCTTTCGTGTTGCAGCATCCGTTCCCGCAGCCGCCTTCGAAGGGGCGGCGGGGGTCACGGCCGAGCATGCCGGTCATCATGTTCCTTTCGATGCGTCAGAGCGTTGTCAGATGCGATCGGGCAGTGCGGATTCCCGGAGCTCGAGGGTCGCAGCACGGGCAGCGTCCGCGCGTTCCGCGGCGATCTTGTCCGCCAGCCACGTGGAGTGCAGGACGAGGTGCGCGGCGGCTTCGTTCGTGCGGATCCCGATGGACGGGTGCCCGTCTGAGGCGATGCTGGTGGTGCTGGCGAGCTCGAGCTTGATGAGCGCGTCCATGTCGGGGTCTGCGATCGCGGGAGCAAGTTCGTCGGGGCTGACCATCTCGGCGGGCCGGCCGTCATCGAAGCCGATGCGGACGTTTTCACGACGCCAGTCGGCCCAGTGGACCGTGACGTTCTCGCCGCGGTAGTTGACCCGGAGGCCCGGGTACAGGTCGTCGTAGTCCATCGCTGCTCCTACAGTTCGAGAGGGCCGGTGGCGAGGGCGGTGTGGTAGTCCGCCCAACGGCCGAACGGGCCGCCCCAGGACGGGTCATCGCGTTGGGCGATCAGCTCGATGTCCGGCCGTCCGCCCCACGACCAGCTGGACGGGTTCTTCTCCAGGATCGCGACGACGGTGGCGGTGCCGTTCTCACCGGCCTCCCACCACTTCTCACCGATGTGGTGGACGCGCGCGCCGACCTTCAACCCGCGGTGCTCGTCGATGTCGACGTATCCGCGGTCTGTGAGCTCCTTGCGGTGCTTGGCGAGGATGGCGTCCGTGTCGTCGGGCGTGGCGGTGACCTGGTCGGTGTGCTTCATGCTCACGACATGCGCGGAGGTCATGCTGGGCGGATCGTCCACCCGTCGGCGAGTTTCGCGCGGATGTTCAGGCCGAGGACGTTCTCCTGCCCGCCTTCGCGGGACATCGGGCCGCGGATCAGGTGGACACCGTTGGTGAGCTCGACCTCGTCGTAGTCGTCGATGTCGTCGAGGACGGCGTTGTCGCCGTCCTCTCGGGTGGCGTGCTTCTTCACCACCCAGCGGCCGGTGAGCAGCGACCCGGGCTCGTGCCGGCCGTCCAAGAAGGTCGGGACGATCGCACCGGTCTTGATGTACGCCTCGTCGGCGAAGTTCGAGAGGACCGCCTCGAGCCGCAGGTCCGGGTCCTTGTCCGACGGCGTGTAGATCGTGAAGACGACCGTGATGTGCAGCGCGTACACGTCGGGGGTGACGTGCGGGTATAGGATGCCGGCCGACTGCGCGCGGAGCGTGATCACCTTGTTCAGCCGTTGCGCGGCGGCGAGGACCTTGTCCTCGCGTGGCTCGTCCAGCTCGAGGATGGCGACGACTTCGCGGAGCATGATGGTCCTTCCGGAGGTGGGCTGTACGGGTGCACCATGCGCGGTGATCCGGGGTTCCTCAAGAGGGGACCGGCTGCCCGCCATACGTTGCCGGCGAGTGGTACAGCGCATCGTCGGGGTCCCACCCCGTCGGCTCATCCGGCTCGACGAGCGGCCACCCGTTCTCGATCGACTCGTCCACGTATCGGCGGATGTCCGCGAGGGTGTCGAAGTCGTCGTGGACCGTTCGCCCGTCCCGGGCGCGCCAGACAGCCCAGGTGTCGCCTGAGCCGTACGGGCCGCCTCGTGCGCACTGGTACGTTTCGCCGTCGACGGTGAACGTCCGGTCGCGGTGGATGACGGTCATCGGTGGTCTCCTCGGTGCTCGGGTGGCGGCCCGATCCCGATCCAGCGGTCGGTGTCGTCGGGTGCCGTCGGGATACGCAATGCGGGTGCGGTGTGCGTGCAGGGCCATCCCGCCGCGCAGCCGTGCACAGCGCAATACCGCTCACCGGTGATGTATCCCCACTTCGGCGCGCACGCCAGATCCTCGGCGTAAACGCCTGGCGACCGCGGCAGGTCAGCGGCGGTCAGCCCCTGCGCCCGCCGTTCAGCCAGCAACTCAGCAGCGGTGGCCGTCCCAGCCGAGCGGGCCTGGCGCTCGGCCGAAAGCAGCTCACGGACGGCACGGTGCGCTGCATTGTGAGGGTCGAGTGTTCCGACATGTGCGCGAACAGTGCTGCCGTCGCCGGTGTCGGTGACCTCGAAGCAGCGCATCCCGCAGACGCACTTGTCGAGCTCAGCGATCGCGAACCGCTCCGGCACGGCCGGTCGACTCTGGCTGGTGGGTCTCATCGCCCGGCCGCCTGACCTTCTGTTTCATGGGCTGGCGTCTTCCACCAGTTGGGGTTCGACTGAGGCGGCTCGGCCAACGGCGCGGCCGCCGCTTCTGCCATCCGCCTGCGCTCAGCTCGCGAGATGAGCGAGCGTTGGAAGCCCACGATCACGCGTCCGTTCCGCCGAACCTTGAACTCGATCTCCCAATCAGCCATGGCCGACCTCCCCTGCATCGGCGGGTCCGGGGAGACGGGCAGCCTCCCAGATCGCAGCCAGGGCAGCAGCGTGGGCCTCGGCGTCTGGGTCCAGTGAGGTGCTGTACCAGCGCACGTCGGGGTAGACGGCCCGGTAGAGGTGCCAGCGCACCTGATCGTCACGGTCGCCCCAGATGCCGCGGAGTCGCGCGACGTGCTGCTCGACCGTCTGCCGCTCAGCCACGGTTCGACCCGGCATCATGCCCGTCCGATCCGGGACGGGGAGGAGGCTGAACGACTCCGCACCTATGGCACTCGTCGGCCGTGTTGGCGATCGCTTCGAGGGCGGCGCTGGCGTACCCCCTGGCCATTGAGAGGCATGTCTGGTTGACCTTCTCCCAGTGAGATGTGAGCGGGCCGTCGTCGGTGTCCTCGTTCCAACCGGGCATGGAGCGGGCGATAGCCGCCGCCATTTGTTCCAGAATCGGGCCCTCAGCCACGGTCGACCTCCTCTGGCACATGCGTTTCGGGGAGGGTGCAGCAGGGCGGGTTCTCGACGACGCCGAACCGGCATTCTCCGCACCATTCGCCCGCCTGGTAGGCGCGTCGTCGCTCGGCCTCGTCGGCTCCCGGGTAGCCGTACTTTCGTGCCGTCTCCAGCAGGGCGGCGTTCTGCTCGCGGAGTCTGGACGCCTTGCGGCGCTTGTCGTCGGCAAGGGATTCGAGCGCCTCTGCGATCTCATCCTCGCGAACAGCGAGTGCCTCGTACGCGGCCACTCGTGCGTCGATCTTGGCTGGGTCGACCCTGAAGTCCGTCATCGTTCGTCCTCTCGTCCTGAAACTCCCGTTGCAGACCCCGCCAACGTCGCCGCCACTCGCGCCTGCACTGCCGAAGTATCGGCGTCGAGCCGTGCGTAGGCGGCGTCGAGGTCGGCGGCGGCCTGGTCTAGCCCGGTGCGCGCCTCGTCGAGGGTCTCGCGCGCTTCCAGTAGGTCTTCCCGGACCGCGTCGAGTTCCGCCCGGCGTTCGTCGAGTTCGGCGTAGGCGGTGTCCGCTTCTTCGATCGAGAGCTCGAGTTCGAGGTCATGCATCCGGAGCACCTGCCTTCAGCGATTCGGCGTGCCGGACGCCGGCAGCGAATCCGATCTCGCGGCCGCGCTGGTAGATCTCTTCGGAGCTCAGGAACTTCCACCAGGGGCGACCCTTCGCCTGCTGCCGCTCGAGCGTCCACTCGCGGAACTCGGCCAGCGCCTCTGCTGAGATTGCAGCTTCGTCCTC
>NZ_WJSP02000110.1 GCF_009720255.1 Agromyces humi
CGTCGAGGCGCCACGACCGATCAGCCAGACGGATGCCGCGGCGACGAGCAGCGCGAGCCCCCAGCCGATGGCGATGAACTCGGCCCAGCCCCACGCGTAGCCGACCGCGAGCGCGGCGACGCTGCCGGCGATGGTCGCCCAGCCGACCGGCGTGACCACGCCCTGCACGGCACGCGCCCACCGGGTGATGACGCCTGCGGCGGCGAGGACGCCGATGACCACGCGACCGATGACGACCGCGAGCAGGCCCTGTGTCTTGGCCTCCTCGGGGATCGTCGTGCGGGTCTGGGTGAAGCTCACACGGCCTGCCTGCTGGAGGGAGGCGGCGTCTCGATGAGCACCTGGGCGATCATGTTCGAGGTCGTCACGCCGTCGAACTCGGCCTCGGGGTCGAGGATGAGGCGGTGTGCGAGCACCGGTTCGGCGAGCGCCTTGACGTCGTCGGGCACGACGTAGTGCCGTCCGCGTCCGGCGGCGTGGGTCTTGGCCGCGCGGATGAGGGCGAGCGCTCCGCGGACGCTGACGCCCAGACGCACCTCCCGGGCGGTCCGGGTGGCGTCGACGAGCCGGGAGACGTAGTCGTGGATGGTCGGGTCGACGTACACCGTGCGGGCCAGGGCGGCCATGTCGACGATCTCCGTCGCATCGAGCTGTGACGGCACCCGCTGGTCGTGCGCCCGTTGGTCGGCGCCCTCGAGGATGCGGATGGTCGACGCGTGATCGGGATACCCGATCGACGAGCGCATGAGGAACCGGTCGAGCTGCGCCTCGGGCAGCCGGTAGGTCCCCGCCTGCTCGACGGGGTTCTGCGTCGCGATGACCATGAACGGATGTCCCACCGGGTGCGTCCGGCCGTCGACGGTGACCTGGCCCTCCTCCATGACCTCGAGCAGCGCCGACTGCGTCTTGGGGCTGGCGCGGTTGATCTCGTCGGCGAGGACGATGTTCGCGAAGATCGGACCGGGGTGGAACTCGAACACGCCGCTGCGCTGGTCGTAGACGGTGACGCCGGTGATGTCGCCGGGGAGCAGGTCGGGCGTGAACTGCACCCGGTTGCTGGTGCCCGCGACCGACTGCGCCATGGCGCGCGCGAGCGACGTCTTGCCGGTGCCGGGCACGTCGTCGAGCAGCAGGTGGCCCTCGGTGAGGAGCGCCGTGAAAGCCAGGCGCACGACCCGGTTCTTGCCGAGCAGCACCTCCTCGACGGCGCCGACCAGTCGGTCGAGGTTCGCGGCGAACCGCGTCGCCTCCTCGGGGGTCATCGTCATCGTTGCTCCTCGCTCATCGGTTCCAGTACCTGGCGGTCACACCCGCGACCTCAACATCCAACCAGACCCGGTCCGCCTCGTTCGCGTCGGGCACCTGGCACGTGTTCGCCGACTGCGCGTTCCTCGCGTTGCGACCGTCCTCGGTGCCGCAGCGGAACGCGGCCGGCAGGCCCGAGTTGTCAGGGGGGGCAGCCCAGGACCAGCTCTTGGATGCCGCATCCCACACCCGGCTGGGCAGCGCGAACGTCAGGGACGGGCTCGCGCTGGACGGCATGATCGCCGACCACGGCCCGCAGCTGCCCCAGACCGAGCAGGAACGCACCTGGAAGCGGGCCGACTCGCCGAACGGCCGATTCAGGAGTGCGCGGAGCCAGCCGGACCCGCGGAATTCGGTGGGCTGCCCGAGCTGGGCGCCGTTGCCGTCGACGGCGACGATCTGCAGGCGGGGCGCATCCGCTTCGACGCTGGAGACGTAGCGGTCCCACGTCTCCTCGTTCATCCACGACATGTCGCTCTGCACGTTGTTCACCGCCCCGGGGGCCGGTCGGACGACGATGCCCGCCACCTCGGTGTTCACGCATGCGGCTCGGTTGAAGCCCCACACGACGAACGAGTAGCGCGTCGACTCGGTGACCGTACCGGAGAACTGGACGCTCGAGGCGTCGCCGCCGACCTGCACGACCTCGGCGACCGAGCCGCCGCTCGCGGGAGCGACCACCTGGCCTGGGGCGGGCGACGTGACCGAGCAGGCCTGTGGCCCCGAGGGTACTCCCGTCTGTCCATCGGCGAGTCGCTGCACGAAGTAGCCGCCGATCGCGTCGCCGTTCCCCTCGAACGGCGACCACGAGACCGTGACCGTGCCCGCGGCCGCGTCGCCGACCACGGAGATACCGCCTGCGATCGGGGATCCGAACGGGGTGCCGCTGCCCCCGGCCTCCGTCCAGGCCGCCAGCGCCGGGTAGGCCTGGTTCCTGGCGCTGACGGTGAACGGGACCTGCGTGCCGTTCGCGATGCCCTGGGACTCCGTCGCGCAGACGGTGGGGGTGCAGGCGGCTCCCGCGTCGACCTCGCTCGAGACGCCGCCGACGGTCACGACGTACGAGCCGACCTGGCTTCCGCCGCCGGAGTCGACCGGCGACCACTCGATGCGGAGCCGGCCGTCGAGCGGGAGTGCGCGAAGTCCCGCGGGCGGCGGCGGGATGACGTCCGACCAGATCGGTCCCGGCGCCTCGACCGCATCGGAGAGGCCGATGTCGTTGCGGGCCTGGATGCGCACGCGCACGGCGTTGCCCTGCCCGTTCCCGGGGGTCGGAACGGTGCAGGTCGTCGCCGCGCAGGACGACGTGTCGAGCACCTCGCCGCTTTCGGCGTCGACGAGCGAGATCTCGTAGCCGGTGATCGGCGAGTTGTTGAATCCGCCCGCGCCGAAGGCCACGTCGAGGGTGCGATCGCCGAACCCGGTCACCTGGGGCTGGGTCACCGGATCCGGCCGGTCCTGCACCGAGATCGTGACGGAGCCCCAGGCATACCTGCTGGGATCCTCGGTCGCGTCGGCGACCTGGTACTGGAGGGTCGTGTTGATCGGTTCCGCGCGCTGGTCGACGTCGACGGTGAGGGTCGACCGGTCGGCGCTCGGCACGACGCGGACCCCCGCGGGCAGGTCGTCGTCGAGGCCGGTCACGCGCACTACGCGCAGCGGCGTGCCCGGGAACGGGTTGGTGGCCCGGTCGTTCGCGAGCACGTCGATGGTCGTCGTGCGGCCGCGGGCGGTGACGGCGTAGTCGGCAGCGGGCTGGGCGAGCGGCCGCGTGGACGGCACCACGCGCAGCTCGATCCGCCCGGCGGTGCCCTCGTTGGCGTCGTCGCGCACGGCGATCGAGACGGTGGGCCCGCTGCCGTCCGTCCGGGTCGCCTCGGCGGCCGAGATCGTCAGCTCCTGGCCGTCGAGCGACAGCGAGAAGCCGTCGGGCCGCGGCTCGAGGATGCGGTAGGCCAGTTCGTCGAGGTGCTCAGGGTATGGGTAGGTGGTGAGCTTCACGAGGTCGATGGTCTTCGACTGGCCCGGCTCGAAGTCGATGACGCCGCCGCTGAACCTCGGCGGCTGGTCCTCGGTCGGCTGCACGTCGATGGGGATGACGATCGTGCCCGAGCGGCCGGCGGGATCCGTGCCGGACTCGCCATCGGTCACCGTCATCGACAGCGACGCCGGCCCGAAGTAGCCGGTCTCACTGCGGAACCGCACGGTGTCCTCGTCGACGACGAGTTCCGTGCCGTCACTGTGCGAGGCGCGCACGCTGGCCTCGTCGGCGATTCGAACCGGTCGCCCGGACGCGGCGATGACGTAGTCGTCGAGGTCGAGCACGACCTCCGCGCCGCTCCGCACCTCCACCTCGGGCGCGTCGCGCCGCAGCTGCGGCAGGGCGTCGTCGCGACCCGGCATCCAGATGAACGCGTACGAGACGACGGTCGGATCCTCGGGGTGACTCACCGAGAACGGGATGATCCTGCGACGATCCTGCACGGTGACGCGGATGCTGCCATCGCGGCGCACCTGCGCGCCGGAGTCGTAGCCCGCCACGAGCCCGACCGTCAGGTCTGCGGCGTCGCCGTCGGCCAGGAAGACATTGCGCAGCACCTCGACGTCGACCACGTCCTCATCGAGGATGTCGCTGAGGCTCAGGACCGTGTCGGATGCCTCGGGTCGCGCGAGCGGCGCGTCGTCGTCGGCGATGACCCGCAGGAAGGTGGAGGCCGTGCTCAGCCGCTCGTTCTGGATCGTGTAGACGAACGCCATCTCCCCCTCGGCGTCGGGCACCTGGACCCGCACCGTGTCGCCGTCGATCTCGCCGGTCGCCGCCGCGGTGTTGGGCTCGAGCGTCGTGATGGTGAGGGTGCCGCCGTCGGGATCGGAGTCGTTCTCGAGCACGCGCACCGAGATCGTGCGCCCGGGACGGACGGTGACCACGTCCTCGACGGCGATCGGCGGGCGGGCGCCGTCGAACTTCGGCGCGATGCCGACCCGGATGGACCCGATGGCGCGCGCTCCCAGGGCGTCGACCACCGAGTACTGGAACGTGTCGGTGCCGGCGGAGTAGTCGCCCGACTGGTACTCGAGCCAGTCCGCCCCGCGCCCGATGACCGCCCCGCGTTCGGGGTTGGACTCCTGGCCGAGCAGCTGCACGGAGTCGCCGTCGGGGTCGGTGCCGCCGAGCGGGATGGGGATCCGCACCTTCTCGCCCGCGATGACCCGTGCGGTGATCGACGGCGGGACCGGCGCGGAATTGGTCTCGGGATCCGCGTCGCGGACGGAGATGCTCACCGTGGCGGTCGCAGTCTGGCCGTCAGATGCCACGATGCGGTAGATCGCCTGGAACTCGCCGGCCTCGTCGGGCGCGTGGTACCGCAGCCGGTCGCCCGCAGCGAACAGGAATCCGCCGGCCGGCTTCTCGTCGAGTTCGGGGGCGAGCGTGAACGGCATGGCGTCGGGGTGCTCGTCGTTGTCGAGGACCCGGATGTCGATGACGTCGCCCGTGCGGGCGGCGATGGTGTCGGGCGCGGCGACCGGGGGCTGCGCCCGGGTCGGTAGCGGCACCTCGACGAGCGTCACCTGGCCGTCGGCTTCGGCGAGTCCGTTGCTCACGCGATACCCGACCGTGGTGGACCCGGTCGCGAGCGGTCGGTCGAGCGTGATGCGGAGGATCCGGTGGTCGACCACCTCGACGCGCACCCCCTCGTCCGCGGCGTCGTCGGTGATGCCGGTGACGATCAGCACGCCGCCCGTGGGGTCGATGTCGGTGGCGAGCACGTCGACGTCGACCGGCTGCTCGACGCGCAGGAACGCCGTGTGCGGCACCGTGATCGGCGTCGTGTCCCGGTCGGGCGGCGCCGAGACGTCGACGCGGACCAGGCCGGTGGCCGTCTGGGTCCCGTCGGTCACCGAGTACTCGAGGTAGTGGGTGCGCACGTCGGCGCTCGTGAAGCGGAAGCTGCCCCCGTCGAAGTCGGGCACGATCTGCACGTCGGGCTTGGCCGGCACCGCGCTCAGCCGGTAGGTCCCCGACCCGCCTCGGACGTGCCGCAGCGGATCGATCTTGATCTCCTCGCCGGCGGTGGCGAGCTCCACGAACGGCTCGGCGATGAGGGTGACGTCCCCGGGCGCGCGCACGGAGACGGTGAGCACGCCGTTGCCGGTGTCGCGGCCGTCGGAGACGGAGAGCCCCACGGTGCGGCCGGCGCCGACGCCGCCGGCCTCGTCGAACACGACGATGCCCTCGGCGGTCGACGAGAGCCGGTCGGGCGCATCGACGGCGGCCGACTCGAGGAAGAACGGGTCGCCGTCGGGGTCGATCCAGTCGCCGAGGACGGCGGTGGTCACGCGGCCCCCGGTCTCGACGGAGGCATGGTTCTCGCGCTGCTGGAGCGGGGGCGAGTTCTCCTCTGGATCGCGTACCGTGACGGCCGCCACGGCGTGCGCGGTGCCGCCACGGCCGTCGCCGACGGTGTAGCCGAACGACATCGTGCCGGATGCGGCGTCATCCAGGGTGAGCTGCAGCTGCTGGTTGTTCGACACCCGGTCGAGTCGTGCGCCGGGCGGCAGCTCGCCGTCGATGGCGTCGACGACGAGGACGTCGCCGTTCGCGTCGTAGTCGTTCAGCAGCACCGGCAGCAGCGTGGAACGGCCGGGCCGGGCGCCGAGCTCATCGTCGACGGCGATCGGCGCGACCTGCGACTTCTCGATGGTCGGCTGCGTCTCGGGATCGTTCTGCTCGATCGTCTCCTCGTCGCGCTGGGTGGCGAGGAGCTCGGCCCAGTTGTCGATGAGCGCGTAGCCGGCGGCCGCGGCCCACGTGCGGCCGGACTTGCGATCGTTCAGCACGAGGGTGGTGCCGTTCACCGCGAAGGCGAGGGTGCCGCCGGGTGCGGCACCGTCGAGCCGGACGATCTCCCCGGGGTCGTCGGGCGCGCACGAGCGCCACGCATCCCGGCCCCATGCGGCGTGGAGGCATCCGTCGTGCATGATCGGCGCCGCGGGGGTCCCGGTCATTCCGTCGCGGACCACGGTCGGCTCGCCGCCGTCGAGGTCGACGCTGATGAGGCCTCGCCGTGATGCGATGGCCACCGTGTCGCCGGAGAGCGCAGGAAGCTGGAGCACCGGATCGTCGGTGGTGTCGAGCACGTCCGAGAGATCGACCTCGTGCCCGTCGAGGAACAGCCTGCGGGAGTCGGCGTCGAGGACGACCCACCGCTCGCCGACGGACGTGATCTGCACGTCGGGGTCGCCGTCGAGCGGGCGCACCTGCCACCGCGCGGCCACCGTCTCCTCGTCGGCCGCGTCGACGCGCGCGACATCGCCAGTGGACGGCGTGTAGGCGAACAGCACGCCGGCCGGATCGACCGACGTCACGGCGCCCGCTCCGAAGGTCAGCGAGGGATCGGCGTCGCTGTCGAAGTCGCCGAATCCCGACGCGGGGACGGACCAGACCGCGCCGCCCGACGCGACGACGACCCGGTCGCCGGCGAGCGCGAGGGTCGTCTCCTCTGGCGGCACCGCGACGGACTTCGTGATCTTCGAGGTCGTGGGGTCGACGATGCCGACGCTGGCGCGATCCTGGTCGAGCACGAGCACCGTCGCGCCCTGCTGCAGGACGTCCGACGTGGATCCCCCGGTCTCGACGACCGAGTTGAGCTCGAGCACGGCGGTGTTCGCACGACCGACCGACTGGAGTTCGTCGTTGACGACCCAGACCGAGGCGTCCCCGAGGTCCATCCGCTGCGCCGCGTATCCGCCCGAGGCGACGGCGACGCCGGCGACCACGGCGACGACGGCGGTGACCGCCCCGACCGTGGCCAGGGCCGACCGGTGGCGTCCGAGTTGCGGAACCCGCATCATCCGACGCCCTCCTCGACGTCGACGCAGCGCTCCGCGCTCGCGGCACCGGACTTTCCGTCGCGCGTGACGGTGACGGTGGCGCACACCCGGTCGCCGTCCGCCGCGGTCATGACGTAGCTCGCCTCGCGCTGCATGGGGGAAGGCACGCCGTCGACCGAGACGACGTACGCGTCGCCGCCTTCGATACCGGGGTCGTCCCATGAGAAGGTCACCGTGGTGCCCTCGACGGTGCCGTGCACGTCGGTGACGACGGGGATGCCCCTCGTGCCCTGCACCGCGGCGAAGACCCCGGCGCCGACGAGCACCACGATGAGGGCCGCCGCGATCGAGATGCCCCACACGACCCGCTTCGTGCTCGGCGGCGCCGTGCGGGCACGGCCGGTCGTGTCGTCATGCGGTCGGGTGTCCGTCCTCATGACGGTGCCGGAACCGCGCGCCGCCGAACGGCGCGTGCGTCGGCGGGAGCCCTTCCCCTCGGCGACCGCGTGCTGCCCGCCGATGCGGGTGCGCTCGTCGAGGTCGACGGCGGTGGCGAGCGCCCAGTCGTCCATCGCCACCTCGAGCGGCGTCTGGAGCAGGCCGAGCTCCTCCTCGACGGCCTGCAGGTCCCTGATGAACTCGAGCGCGCTGGCCTGGCGGTCCTGGGGCCGATTGGACATCGCCCGCGCGAGCACCCGTTCGAGGCTGCGCGGCACGTCGACGCGACCCGTCGGCGCCGGCTTGGCCTTCTCGATGCGACCCATGAGCGCGGCGGTGCCGTTGTCGCCGCCCGGGACCTCGAACGGGCTTCGGCCGGCGATGAGCGAGTAGACGGTCGCGCCGAGCGACCACACCTCGCTCGCGACGGTGCCCGAGACGTCGTCGTGCAGCACCTCGGGCGCCGACCACGGGATGGAGAGGCCGACCGCCTCGCTGGTCTCGGCCTCGCCCAGGGTCGACGCGATGCCGAAGTCCGACAGGACGGGATGTCCGTAGGCGGTCGTGAGGATGTTCGACGGCTTGATGTCGCGGTGCAGCACGCCCTGGCGATGCGCGGTCTCGACGGCGCTGGCGATGCGGACGCCGATGGAGAGCACCTCTGGGAGCGGCAGCTGCACCGCCCGGTACCGCTGGCCGAGGGTCGACGAGCAGTACTCCATCACGAGGTAGGGCCGTCCGTCGGCGGCGACGCTCGCCTGGTAGACGGTGAGGATCGACGGGTGCGACGAGAGCTGCGCCATGAGGTTCGCCTCGGCCTGGAACATCTGCCTGAGCTCGTCGTTGACGACCTCGGCGAGCAGCACCTTGACGGCCACGAGCCGCCTCGGCATGTTCTGCTCGTAGAGGAAGACGTCGGCGAAGCCGCCGGATCCGAGCACCCTGATGAACGCGAACCCGGGCAGGTTCGGCGGGGTGGACGGCAGACGCCTCGTCACGTTCCTCCCAGCCTCGGGTGCGTCGGCGCTCGGAGGTCCGGCGGGCGCCCGGTGCCCCCATTGTAGATTGGGCCGCGGATGCCGCACCTGAGCGTGTGCAGAAGCCGCCGCGGCGCGGCATCCGTCAGTCGAGGTCGCTGTCGTCGCCGCGACCGCGCAGGATCGCACCGGCGGGCCGCACGACCTTCAGCACGTCGACCACGACCACCGTGACGTTGTCGCGTCCCCCGTTGCCGAGTGCGGCCTCGACGAGCTGGCGTGCGGCCTTCTCGGGCTTCTGGTTCGCCACGAGGAAGTGGCGGATGCCGTAGGCGGTGAGCTCCTTGGTGAGCCCATCGGAGCAGATGAGGAGACGCATGCCCTCCTCCACGGCGATCGCGCGGTAGTCGGGGATCGGCGCCTCGTGGAATCCGACCGCGCGGGTGATCACGTTGGAGTGCGGGTGCGTGTCCGCCTCCTCGCGCGTGATCTGGCCGGCGTCGACGAGCTCCTGCACGATCGAGTGGTCGACGGTGAGCTGCTCGAGCACGCCGCCGACCAGGCGGTACACCCGCGAGTCGCCGATGTTGAACACGATCCACGCCGGCTCGTCGGAGATGGCTCCGAGGGCCGCGCCGGTCACCGTGGTGCCGCTGCCCTCATCGGTGACGCCCGCCCCGCGGCCCATGTCCTGCACGGCGAGCCGGAGGGCCGAGTCGATCTCGGGCGTGCCCATCATGAGGCGGCCGCCGTGCTCGGCCAGCCGGGTCACGACCGCAGCGCTCGCGAAGTCGCCCGCGGCGTGGCCGCCCATGCCGTCGGCCACGGCGAAGATGGGCGCCTGTGCGACGAAGCTGTCCTCGTTGACCTCGCGTCGGAGCCCGGTGTCGGTCACGGCGGCCCAGGCGATGGTCACCTCGGTGCCGTCGGGCAGCGTGATGCGGTGCTTGGCGTTTCCGTTGCCGATCTGCGTCACGGCGCTGCCTGCTGTCTGCTCGGTTCGCTCGAGGGGGGAACGACGGGGGCGGGGAGGATCTCGACGATCGTATCGTCTCCGAGGTCGAGTCGGGTGCCCGGTGCGACGACGATCGATTCGCCGGCGCGCATGCGCCGTGTGCCCGACCTTCCGTGCACCGTGGTGCCGTTGGTGGATCGCAGGTTGGCGTAGCGACGGCAGCGCCGCCACCATGCGGGCCGACCGGCGTCGCACAGGCCAAGGCAGCAGACGTGTCAAAGCTGACCGCCTGCAAAGAAGGTTCAGTCGTCATCAGTGACACGGA
>NZ_WJSP02000111.1 GCF_009720255.1 Agromyces humi
ACGTGTCGTGCCCGGTCGTGCCGAAGTCGAAGTCGCCCGCGTACTGCGACCCGCCCAGGTCGTAGTAAGTGAACAGGCGGTCCTGCTCCTCGGGACTGATGGCGCCGTCGATCTCGATCCGGGGCGCCGTCGGGCGGGCTCGGGGCGTCGAATCCCGTGCTCCCATATACCGGCCCCGGCATGCCCGACGGCCTAAGGTCGTACGGTGAGCGAGATCGAGGCCGACGCCGTACCCGCAGCGACCGTGCGCCAGGGCCCGCTCTACCCGATCGTCCGGGGCTTCCTCCGTCCGCTCGTGCGCCTGATCTACCGCCCGACGATCACCGGAACCGAGCACGTGCCGAAGCGCGGCGCGGTCATCTTCGCGAGCAATCACCTCTCGTTCGTCGACAGCATCGTGATCCCGCTCGCGTCGCCGCGGCCGGTGCAGTTCCTCGCCAAGTCCCACTACTTCACGGGCACCGGCTTCTCGGGATGGGTGTCCCGCACCTTCTTCTCGGCGATCGGCGCCGTCGCCGTCGAGCGCGGCGCCGGCGCGCAGGCGCAGGAGGCCCTCGACCAGAGCCGCCGCATCCTCGAGTCGGGCGCCGCGTTCGCCCTCTACCCCGAGGGCACGCGCTCCCTCGACGGCCGGCTCTACCGCGGCCGCACCGGCGTCGCGTGGCTCGCGCTCGAGACCGGAGCCACGGTCGTCCCCGTCGGCCTCATCGGCACGCAGGAGATCCAGCCCGTCGGGGCCAAGCTGCCCCGCATCCGACCCGTGACCGTGCGCTTCGGCGCGCCGCTCGACCTCAGCGGCCACGGGCCCGCCTCCTCGGGCCGCGCCCGCCGGGCGGCCACCGACGAGATCATGGCCGCCATCCACGGGCTCAGCGGACAGGAGCTCGCCGGTCGCTACAACGAGACGCCGCCGTCGGGCACCCTCGCGAAGCTCGCCGACCGCGTCGCGCCCCGCGAGCGCATCTGAGGCCGTTCACAGCCGAGGCGCCGATCCGCCCGGTATCGTCGACACGATGAGCATCGCCGAGGTCGCCGCCCGCTGTGCCGCGGCGGCACTCGTCGTGGCCGCGTTCGCGGGCTGCACGTCCACCCTCGATGAGGCGCCGCCCTCCGAGCCGGCCTCGACGCGTTCGACCCTGCCCGAACCGCCGGCGACCGAGTTCGACCCGGGCCTGATCGTCAGCGACGAGTCGTTCTACGACAGCACCGCGATGGACGAGCAGCAGATCCAGGACTTCCTCGAGTCCGTGCCGTGCCGGCCCGACGAGGGGGTGCGCTGCCTCGCGGACTACACCCAGACGACGACCACGCAGCCGGCCGTGGGCGGCCTGCACTGCGCGGAGTACCGCGGCGGCATCCGTGAACGCGCCAGCCGCATCGTCGCGAAGGTCGCCGAGGCCTGCGGCATCAGCCCGCGCACGCTGCTGGTGCTCCTGCAGAAGGAGCAGTCGCTGCTGACCCGGCCGAGCGTGAGCGGGTACGAGCGGGCGACGGGCTACGGATGCCCCGACACGGCCGACTGCGACACGAAGTACTTCGGCTTCTTCAACCAGGTCTACAACGCGGCCTGGCAGTTCCGGCAGTACACGGAGGAGCCCGACCGGCAGTATCGCATCGGCACCGTCGACGTGGGCTTCCACCCGAACGCGGAGTGCGGCGCCTCCCCCGTGCAGATCCGCAACCAGGCCACGGCGAACCTCTACAACTACACGCCGTACCAGCCGAGCGACGCGACCCTCGCCGACCCCGACACGGGCGACGGGTGCTCGGCGTTCGGCAACCTGAACTTCTGGCGCATCTGGCACCGCTGGTTCGGCGATCCCGAGGCCGAGCGGCTGCCGCCGTTCTTCCCGCCCTGCTCCCGGCTCGTCGGGGGGCACCCGTGCCCGGCCGTCGACCCCGTCGTCCCGACCGCGGCCGCGGGCTGACCTCGACCCGCTGGGGAACCGCCCCCGCTCAGTCCGCGACGACCGCCGTCGGGCGGTGGTGCACCGGGAAGGCGACGGATGCCGCGATGAAGCACAGGTCGGCCGCCTCGGCATGGATCTCGTCGGCGCGGGCCAGCATCGAGGCATCCGCCACCACGACTCGCGGATGCAGCGTGGCCTCGCTGAACGCGCCGCCCCCGCGGCCGTCCTCGATCATGGTGCCCGTCGCGGCATCCGTGTAGCCGCGCACCACGACGCCGTGGCGGGTCGCGACGTGCAGGTACGAGAGCATGTGGCACTCGCTCAGCGCCGCGAGCAGGAGCTCCTCGGGATTCCACCGGTCGCGGTCGCCGTGGAAGACCCGGTCGCTCGACCCCGCGATGTCGTGGAGCTTGCCGGCGGCGCGCACGACGTGCTGGCGGCCGTAGGCGCGGTAGCCGGTGGTGCCCTCGCCGCGATCCCCCTGCCACTCCACCTCCACCGCGTAGTGGTGTTCGCCGAGCATCCCGTTCCTCCCATCGCGTGCGCATTCGCGCAGCCCGGGCGGGGGCGCGCGTCCTTCGATTCTGGCACCATCCGGCGGGTCGACGGCCGCCCGGCGACTGCGGGCCGACTCGCCCGCGACGATAGGGTTGGAGCATCATGACTGACACCCAGATCCCCGCTGAGACCGCGTCCGCCCCGGTGTACTCCGTGGTGCAGGAGCGCCGCGTCGTGACCGCCATCCCCGGCCCGAGATCGCAGGAGCTGCACGCCCGACGCGCGAAGGTCGTGTCGGCCGGCGTGTCCTCCGCGCTGCCCGTCTACATCGAACGCGCGAACGGCGGGATCCTCGTCGACGTCGACGGCAACCAGTTCGTGGACTTCGGCGCGGGCATCGGCGTGACCACGGTGGGCCACACCGAGCAGCGGGTGGTGCAGGCCGCCGCCGACCAGCTGCAGGACGTGGTGCACACGCTCTTCACGATCACCCCCTACGAGGAGTACGTGCGCGTCGCCGAGCTCCTCGCCGAGCACACGCCCGGCAACTGGGAGAAGAAGTCGGTGCTCGTGAACTCGGGCGCCGAGGCCGTCGAGAACGGCGTGAAGATCGCCCGCAAGTTCACCGGCCGCCGCGCGGTGGCCGTGCTCGACCACGCCTACCACGGCCGCACCAACCTCACCATGGCCATGAACTACAAGGCGCACCCCTACGCGACGGGCTACGGCCCGCTCGCGGGCGACGTGTACCACGCTCCCAGCTCCTACCCGTACCGCGACGGACTCTCGGGCGCGGATGCCGCGGCACGCACCATCACCTACCTCGAGAAGGTCGTCGGAGCGAGCGACCTCGCCTGCCTCGTCGTCGAGCCCATCCAGGGCGAGGGCGGCTTCATGGTCCCCGCCGAGGGCTTCCTGCCCAGGCTGCAGGCCTGGTGCACCGAGCACGGCGTCGTCATGATCGCCGACGAGATCCAGAGCGGCATGGCGCGCACCGGTCGCTACTACGCGAGCGAGCACTTCGGGTGGGAGCCCGACCTCGTGCTGTCCGCGAAGGGCATCGCCGGAGGCCTGCCGCTCGCCGCGGTCACCGGCCGTGCCGAGATCATGGACGCCTCCCAGCCCGGCGGCCTCGGCGGCACGTTCGGCGGCAACCCCGTCGCGTGCGCCGCCGCCATCGCGGTGTTCGAGGCCATCGAGGCGAACCACCTCCTCGCCGAGTCCGAGCGCATCGGAGCACGCCTGAAGGCCGGCCTCGAACGACTCGCGCAGCGCTACGACGTCATCGGCGAGATCCGTGGCCTCGGCGCGATGATCGCCATCGAGCTCGTGCAGCCGGGCACCGGCCAGACGACCAGGCTCCCCAACCCCGACGCCGTCGCCTCGCTCATCGCCTACGCGGCACAGCACGGCGTGCTGTTCCTCAGCGCGGGCACCTTCGGCAACGTGCTCCGGTTCCTGCCGAGCCTCGCTGTGAGCGATGCCCTCATCGACGACGGGCTCCGCGTGCTCGACGACGGATTCGCGGCGCTCGGATGACCCGGTGACCGGTACCTTCTCCGTCAGCGACGCCGTCGAACTCGCCGTGGTCGAGCGCAGTGGTTTCATCGAGTCCAGGCACGCCGGTTCCGCCGTCGTGCTCTCCCCCGAGGGTGAGCTGCTCCGCTCGCTCGGGGACACCCGCACCCCCGTCTTCCCCAGGTCGTGCCTGAAGCCGTTCCAGGCGGTCGCCGTCATGACGTCGGGCGTGTCCCTCCGCGGTGAGGACGCGGCGATCGCGACGGCCAGCCACTCCGGCACGGCTGCACACGTGGCCCTCGTGCGCGGCCTCCTCGGTCGCGCCTCCCTGTCCGCGTCGGCACTCGGCTGCCCGCCCGCCGCGCCGAGCGACCAGGTCGCACGCGACGAGCTCATCCGCAGCGGTGCCCCGCGCGATCGCGTCTACATGAACTGCTCGGGCAAGCACGCTGCCATGCTGCTCGCCTGCGTGGCCAACGAATGGCCGCTCGACGGCTACCTCGACCCCGAGCATCCGCTGCAGAAGCGGATCCTCGACGTGCTCGAGCGCTTCACCGGCGAACGACCCGCTGCCACGGCCGTCGACGGCTGCGGCGCGCCCGTGCACGCGGTCAGCCTGCTCGCGCTGGCTCGCGGCATCCAGAAGATCACGACGGCCGCCACGTCGTCGCCGTTCGCGCTCTACCGGGAGGCGGCCGCGCTGACCGAGGCGGCGCGCGAGCACCCGTGGGCGGTCGGCGGACCGGGTCAGCCCGACACGGTGGCCATGGAACGGCTCGGGGTGTTCGCCAAGGTGGGCGCCGAGGGCGTCATGGTGATGACGGCTCCGAACGGCACGACCACGGCGTTGAAGGTGCTCGACGGCTCATCCCGTGCCTCGACGATCATCGCCCTGCGGCTGCTCGCGGCCGCCGGCGCCGTCGACGATGCCGCCGTCGATGACGTGCAGACCGAGCTCGACCTGTGGGTCATGGGCGGCGAGCGCCGGGTCGGGCAGATTCGCGCGACCATCTGATCGTCGAAGGCCGACGGATGCCGCGCCCGCGTCGCCGGGGCGCGGCATCCGTCGTCTCGGCGGGTTCGGGTCAGTCGAGCTTCGCGAGCCGCTTCGCCCGTGCCGCACGCGAGATCTGCGACGCGACCACGAGCACGATCGCGAACAGGAAGACCGCCGAGGCGACGACGTTCGCCTCGGCCGGGATGCCGCGGGACGCGGAGATGTAGATGTACTTCGGGAACGTCGACGTGGATCCCGAGTTGAAGTTCGTGATGATGAAGTCGTCGAAGCTCAACGCGAACGAGAGCAGTGCCGCGGCGATGATGCCCGGCGTGAGCAGCGGGAACGTGATGCGCCAGAACACCTGCGACGGTGAGCCGTAGAGGTCGCGGCCGGCCTCCTC
Organism: Agromyces humi; assembly: GCF_009720255.1. Lineage (GTDB taxonomy): Bacteria > Actinomycetota > Actinomycetes > Actinomycetales > Microbacteriaceae > Agromyces > Agromyces humi. Next base: position 5,327 of record NZ_WJSP02000111.1, read on the forward strand.
GAGCGCCGGATCGAGGCTCGACACGCGTGCCTTCACCGTCACCACCACGAAGCTGATGCAGAACATCGTGTGCGCCAGGATGATCGTCGTCATGTCCTTCGGCACGCCCAGCGCGAGGAACTGCGCGGCGAGCCCGGCGCCCAGCACGACCTCGGGCGTCGCCATCGGCAGGAACAGCAGGAGGCTGATCACGGATCGTGCCCGGAACCGGTACCGCACGAGCGCGATCGCGATCGCGGTGCCGAGTGCGGTGGCGATCACGGTCGCCACGAGGCCGATGATGACGCTGTTCGCGAAGGCCTCGCAGACCGCGCCGCCCTCGACGTTGCAGACGTTCAGCCAGTTGTCGAAGGTGAATCCCCGCCACGAGATGTTCGACTTGATCGAGTCGTTGAACGAGAACACGAAGGTGTAGGCGATCGGGATCATGAGGAACACGAACGCCATGATCGTGTAGGCGGGCAGCAGCCAGTCGCCGAGGCCGAGTCGGCGACGGCGGGGCGCCCCGACCGGACCTCGGGCGTCCTCCTGTTGCTCGCTCTCGGAGAATCCGCCGAGGACGGCGGCAGCCTGGACTTCGCCGCTCACAGCAGGTCCTCCGTTCCGGAACGCTTCACGTAGATGCCGACGAGCACGAGGATCGCGGCCATGAGGATGATCGACAGCGCCGCGGCGGCCGGGTAGTTGAGCAGCACCAGGAAGTTGGCCTCGATGACGTTGCCCATCATCTGCGTGTCGGGGCCCCCGAGGAAGTCGCGACTGGCGTTGACGTAGTCACCGGCCGCCGGGATGAACGTGAGGAGCGTGCCCGCGACGATGCCCGGCATCGACAGCGGGATGGTGATCTTGCGGAACACCGCGAACGGGCCCGCGTAGAGGTCGCTGCCCGCCTCGAGGTAGCGGGTGTCGAGGCGCTCCAGGGTGGTGTAGAGCGGCAGGGTCATGAAGGGGATGAAGTTGTAGGTGAGGCCGAAGATCACCGCGAACGGCGTGCCCGTGAAGTGCGCGTCGGGAGCCATCAGCGAAAGCGCCTTCAACGACGTGATGATGAACGACTCGTCGGAGAGCAGCTGCTTCCACGCCAGCGTGCGCAGCAGGAAGCTGATGAAGAACGGCGCGATGACGAGCACGAGCATCAGGCTCTGCAACAGGGGCCACCGTCGGGCCTTCACGCCGATGAAGTAGGCGAGCGGGTAGCTGAACAGCAGCGCGAACACCGTCGCGGCGAGGGCGTAGCCGAAGGAACGCGCGATGTGGGGCAGGTACTGCTGCACCACGTCGACGTAGTTCTGCCAGTTGAATGCGTAGTCGTACACGCCGATGTCGCCGAACTCCGCCGGCGCCTGCAGGGACGTGAGCAGGAGCGAGATGAGCGGCGTGAGGAAGAACAGGATGAGGTAGAGGATGCCGGGCAGGAGCAGGAAGAGCGCGATGCGACTGCGCCGCTTCGGTGCCTCGGCCTGAGCCTCCGCGGTCGCGAATGCTGCGAAGGCCATGCTCAGCCCTCCTCGAGCTCCGACACGAGCGAATCGCGCCGCTGTGCCGCGATCGACGTCGTCGAGTCGTCGGCCGGGAAGCGCCCCGCCTCGCCGGGCACGTCGTCGAGGCCGAAGCCGTGCATGATCTCCCAGCTCACCCAGACCTCGGATCCGAGCGCTGCGACCGGGCCGAAGCCCACGTTCTGGGCGAAGACGAGCACCGTTCCGAGCGCGCCGAGGTCGACCAGGTACTGCGTGCTCACTCCCGAGAACGACACGTCGAGCACCCGGCCGGGACCGACCACGTTGCGGTCCGCCGATCCGGCGGGCTCGTGCGTGTGGAGGGTGACCTTCTCGGGCCGGACGCCGACCGCCACCGTGCCGCGGTGACGCTGGGCACGGGCCGTGGGCACGACGATGCGCGTGCCGCCCGCATCGACGGTGAGCGCCGTGCTCGTGGTGTCCACCACCTCGCCCGTGAAGAGGTTCGACTGCCCGAGGAAGTTGGCCACGAACACCGTGCGCGGGAGCTCGTACAGCTCGGCCGGCGCGCCCATCTGCTCGATCGCGCCCTTGTTCATGACCGCGACCGTGTCGGCCATGGTCATGGCCTCCTCCTGGTCATGGGTGACATGCAGGAAGGTCAGGCCCACCTCCTCCTGGATGGTCTTGAGCTCCAGCTGCATCTGCCTCCGGAGCTTCAGGTCGAGGGCGCCCAGGGGCTCGTCGAGGAGCAGCAGCGCCGGTCGGTTCACGATGGCGCGCGCGAGCGCCACGCGCTGCTGCTGGCCGCCCGAGAGCTGCTGCGGCCGCCGCTGGGCGAGGTGGTCGAGCTCGACGAGTCGCAGTGCCTCGTGCGCCTTGCCCAGCGCGTCGCCGATGCGGCGCCGCTTCAATCCGAATGCGACGTTCTCGATGACGGTCATGTGCGGGAAGAGCGCGTAGCTCTGGAAGACCGTGTTGACCGGTCGCTCGTGCGACTTCGTGTCGGTCACGTCCGTGCCGCCGATGAGGATGCGACCGCGGGTGGGCTCCTCGAGGCCGGCGACGAGCCGGAGGGTCGTGGTCTTCCCGCAGCCCGACGGCCCCAGCAGGGCGAAGAACGACCCGGCCGGAATGGTGAGGTCGAGCTCCTCGATCGCCGTGAAGCCCGGGAACCGCTTCTGGATCCCCACCAGCTGGAGGTCTGCGCCACGTTCGGCGAATTCGCGAACCGACATGTTCAGGCGCCCAGGAGGATGCTCTGGAACTCGGCCTGGTACTTCTGCTCCTCGGCACCCGTGAGCGTACGGAAGATGTGCGCCTGCGACAGCGTGTCCTCGTCGGGGAAGATGAGCTGGTTCTCGGCGAGCGCGGGGTCGATCGCCGCGGCGGCCTCCTTCGCGCCGACGACCGGCGTGATGTAGTTCACCCACGCCGCGACCTCGGCCGCGACCTCGGGCTCGTAGTAGTAGTTGATGAGCGTCTCGGCATTGGTCTTCCGCGGCGAGCCGACCGGCACGAGGAAGTTGTCGTTCCACAGCGTCCCGCCCGCCGTGGGGATCGCGAACTGCCACTTGTCGCCGGCCTCGGCATTGAGGACCGTGATGTCGCCCGACCAGCAGATCGCCGCGAGCGTGTCCTCGCTCTTGAGGTCCTCCAGGTAGGAGTTGCCCTTGATGTTGCGCACCTGGCCGTTCTCCACCTGCTCGCGGAGGATGTCGATGGCCGCCGAGTACTCGGCGTCGCCCCAGTCGCCCGCGATGTCGACGCCGTTCTGCAGCATGATGAGGCCCATGGTGTCGCGCATCTCGGAGAGCACGCCCACGCGGCCCTTGAGCTCGGAGTTCCAGAGGTCCTCGACCGAAGCGAGTCCGCCCGGGATGGCCTCGGTGTTCCAGCAGATGCCGGCGAATCCGCCCTGCCACGGCACCGAGAACTTCCGACCGGGATCGAAGTCGGGGTCCTGCAGCGCCGGGGTGAGGTTGGCGAGGTTCGGGATGTTGGCGTGGTCGAGCTCCTGCGTGTATCCGAACCGGATCCAGCGACCGACCATCCAGTCGGTGAGGCAGACGGTGTCGGCCCCGATGTCCTGCCCGAGCGCGAGCTGGTCCTTGACCTTGCCGTAGTACGTGTTGTTGTCGTCGACGGCCACGTCGTAGTTGACGTCGATGCCCGTCTCCTCGGTGAACTGCACGAGCGTCGGGTAGTCGCCGTTGTCGTCCTCGTCGATGTAGGCAGCCCAGTTCGCCCAGTTCAGGGTCTTGTCTGAGTCGGACGTGTCGGCCGCGGGCGTCGGCTTGCCCTTCGCCCCACCCGTCGAGCACGCGGCCAGGGCGAGCGCCGACGCGGACGCACCCGCGCCCGCCAGCAGCGCGCGGCGATTCAGTTGAGCACGCCGGGCCTGCGCGATCAGCGATCGGATCATCGGGTCCTCGGGAAGGGGCCGAGCGCTCACGGGAACTCCATTCGGGTTGCGGGCACAAGCTGGGGTGCCGTCGATACTGCCACACTGCTTGGCAACATTCACGGGATCATGACCGAATCGTTAATTTCTGGGAACATCGCATGCGGTTTCAGTACCGTGCGACCGACTTCGTCGACGGATTCAGTCGTTCCGCGTCGGAGGCCAACCCACCCGCGCCGGCATGACTCCTCCGCGCTGCACGTGCCAGCAGGCGTCGGTCGCGGGATCGAGCAGCGGCGGGGCGGCAGCGCCCCTGCCGAACACCCGGAACTCGCGGATGCCGCCCCGCACGACGATGTCGGCCTCCTCCCGCACCTGCGCGGCGAGGGCCCAACTGCCCAGCCACGCATCGGCATCGCCGACGACGAGGACGCCCGCGGACACCCTCGATGCAGACGTTCGCCGTCGTGCTGCGTCGCGAGGGCGTCGCGCGTCGATCCCGACGCTCTCACTCGACGTCGACGAGGAGGAAACGGCGATTCCGGTCGACTGAACGAGGGGGTTCTCAGCCGCTGCGGCTAGCATGTCACACAATCACGGAACGGGATCGGGAGAC
>NZ_WJSP02000112.1 GCF_009720255.1 Agromyces humi
ACGCTTCGCCCTCGTCGCGGAGCACATCGTTCTCGTCGGTGATGACGAACGCCTCTGGGAGCCCGGTCAGCTGCTCGATCGTGGCGCGAAGCGGCGACGCCGTGATGTCGCTCCGCTTCATGGCATCGGCGAGGTCGTCGGCGAACTTCCAGTGCGTGGTGGCGCGGCGGCCGTCGAGCACACCGAGCGCGGCGAGCACGAACGCGCCGCTGCAGATCGAGACGAGACGCCGGCTGCGCGACGCGAGGTCGGCCGCGGCCGAGAGCAGGGGATCGCGCACGTAGACCGAGGGCGACTGCTCGCTGCCCGGCACGACGAGGGTGTCGAGGTCGCCCGCGTCGCGCGCCGAGGCGTGCACCGAGACGCGCCCGCCGAGCGAGGTCGACACGTCGCCGCCATCGGGGGAGAGCAGCACGATCTCGTAGCCGTCGACCGCCTGGTTCGCCTCGACGAAGACCTCGGCAGGGCCGACGTAGTCGAGCGCCTTCACCCCGTCGAAGAGGAGGAAGCCGATGCGGCGCCTGCGGCCGGCGGGGAGGATCGACACTGCGGAGCTCATGCCTCCCATCATTCTGGATTCTCCACTCCAATACCAGTCGGCACGGCTTGTAAGCTGGTGGGATGGCCCGGCCCCGAAGCTTCGACGACGACGCACTGCGCGCCGCGGCGTTGCAGGCGTTCTGGTCGCACGGGTACGAACGCACCGCGATCGGCGACATCGCGGAGGCGAGCGGCGTCGGCAACGGCAGCATCTACGGCGCCTACGGCAGCAAGCTCGGCCTCTTCCTCGTCGTCTTCGAGGCCTACTGCCGCTCGCGCATCGAGCTCGTGCGCACCGCCATGGCCGCCGACGGCTCGGCGGCCGACGCCGTGCGAGCGCTGTTCGACGCGATCATCGCCGACTGCGCCAGCCAGCCCGGTCGACGCGGATGCCTCATGCTCAACAGCCTCGCCGAGTTCGGCGGACGCGAACCCCGCGTGCTCGAACTCTGCCAGCAGGCGACCACCGGCATGCAGGCGGTGATCGAGGAGCGCCTCGCCGCGGAGCGGGTCGCCGCCGACCGGGCGGAGCTCGAGCTGCTCGCCGCGCAGATCCTGCTCGTGACCCAGGGGCTCATCCAGGCGAGTCGCCTGCAGACGCCCGCGACCGAACTGCGCGCCGTCGCCCGGGAGTACGAGGCGCTGCTGCCGGTGGCCTGAGGGGCCGGCGGCCCCAGGGGCCGGCGGCCGTGCCCGGCTCGGCAGGTTGACGGCGACAGCCGAACCTGTCCCGAATCGAGGGACGGGCGGCCGCTGCGGCGGGGCATCCGTCGCCCGATGCGCGCAGAGTGGAGGGGAACATGTCCACCACCATCACCTTGGAGCGCGCATGCCCTTCTTCACCACGTCCGACGGCACCGACATCCACTACTCCGACTGGGGCACCGGCCAGCCCGTCATCCTGAGCCACGGCTGGCCGCTGAGCTCCGACGCCTGGGCGGTCGAGCAGAAGCTCCTCGCCGACCACGGCTACCGCGCCATCGCCCACGACCGGCGCGGCCACGGCCGCTCGTCGCGTCCGTGGCAGGGCAACGACATGGACACCTACGCCCGCGACCTCGCCGAACTCGTCGAGGCGCTCGACCTGCGCGACCTCGTGGTCATCGGGCACTCGACCGGCGGCGGCGAGGTCGTGCGCTACGCCGCGCAGCACGGCGCCGGCCGGGTCGCGAAGGTCATCACCGCGGGCGCCGTGCCGCCCGTGATGGTGAAGTCCGACACGAACCCCGAGGGCACGCCCATCGAGGCGTTCGACGACATCCGCGCCAACGTGCTGAAGGACCGCTCGCAGTTCTTCCAGGACCTCTCGCTGCCGTTCTTCGGCTTCAACCGCGAGGGCGCGGCCGTGTCGCGGGGCGCCCGTGACGACTTCTGGCGCCAGGGCATGAACGCCGGCCTCACCGCCGCCTACGACTGCGTGAAGGCCTTCTCCGAGACGGACTTCACCGAGGACCTCAAGGCCCTCGATGTGCCGATCTTCATCGCGCACGGCAGCGACGACCAGATCGTCCCGATCGCGGCCGCGGCGTTGAAGACCGTCGAGCTCGTGAAGCACGGCACCCTCAAGGTCTACGAGGGCGCGCCCCACGGCATCTTCGGCGCGTACCAGGAGGAGCTCGACCGCGACATCCTCGCGTTCATCGCCGGCTGAGTCCGGCGCCGGATGGATCGACGCGACGCCCCGGCGCCCGGTTGCGGCGCCGGGGCGTCGCGCGGTTCACCCGGCTGCCGTCTTCAGGGCGCGTGAGGACTTCGAGTACGCCTCGAACCGCGAGGCCACGGCATTGCGGCGTCGCTCGAGCCCGGTCGTCGACTCCACGAGGTCGAAGAGGCCCATGCTCAGGCGATGCGCCATGGGGGGCTCCACCGAGTGTCGATAGGTCCACTCGATCATGTCGAACAGCGGCCACCAGGTGTAGCCGACGACGTCGATGCCGCTGATCCGTAGCTGCTCGATCGCATCGACCGACGCGTCGAGCCAGGTGATCCGCTCTGCCGGGCTTCCGGTCACGCAGGTCTCGGTGACCATCACTGGCGCGCCGTACCGGTCGGCGTAGCGTCGCAGCATCTCGGTCAGCCCCGCCGTGCCATCGTCGCGCGTGGGACGCGGGTCGGCGAAGCCACCGCGATGGTGGATGCCCGCCTCGAACACCTCCGTCGAGTGGCGCGGGTAGTAGTTCACTCCCATGACGTCGGGTGCGACGGCGCGGTCGGCGAACCAGGCCAACTCGTCGTCGCTGACGCCGTGCTCGGTGAGGAGGGGCAGCAGCGGGTGGTCGGCGACGACTCGACCGGTCACGAGATCCTCGACGAGGAACGCCTGCTCGCTGAGTCGCCGTGCGTGCGCGCGGTGCTCTCGCGCGTCGACGTCGCCCACGTAGCGCAAGGAGGCATCGACGTGGACGAAGCTCGCCTCGGGCTGCACGTCGGCGATGCCGCGCTGGGTCTCGATGAAGCCCCGCGCGATGGCCGTCGAGACCGCGACGAGTCCCGACGGGCCACGGCCGTACGGCGGCCAGTACCCGTACTCGCCGCAGAACAGCGCGTGGATCATCGGCTCGTTGACGGGCGTCCAGTCGACCGCGACATCCGAGTACCGCTCGGCCGCTCGCGTGGCGAACTCGGCGACGTGCTGCGCGTAGTCGGGGTGCAGGAACTGGTCATCGAGCCAGAGCGGGGTGCCGTAGTGCAGCACATCGACGATCGTGCGCACGCCGAGCTCGCCGAAGCGGGCCATGACCCGGTCGGTCCAGTTCCAGTCCCAGACACCAGGTGCCGGGCTGACCCGATGCCACGGAATGCCCCAGCGGAGGAACTCCGCGCCCACCGACTGCGCGAGTGCGAGGTCGTCGTGCCAGCGGTCGTAGTGCTCGGTGAGCTCGTACTCGTCGACCGGCCGCTCGCCGGGTGCGGCCTGCGGCACGAACGTGTTCTCGATGCCCGCGCCGAAGTGCAGCCGGCCGTCGTTCCACCAGGGCGTGTTCGCGGTCACTTCATTCCCGTCGTCGCGACGCTCTCGATGAAGCGTCGTTGGATCATCAAGAACATCACCGCGAGCGGAAGCACGGCGATGAGCGAGCCGGCCATCATCACGCCCTGGGGGATGATCCCGCCGGGGCCGGTGAGGAGGGTCAGGCCGGAGGTGATGGTGCCCATTTCGGCGTCGGTCGTGAACACGAGCGGCCAGAGCAGGTCGTTCCAGTTGTTGACGAACGTGAAGATGCCGAGAGTGAGCAATGCGGGCACCGCATTGGGCAGGATGACGCTGCGGAAGATCCTGAACTCGCTCGCCCCGTCGATCCGGGCGGCATTGTCGAGGTCGCGCGGCAACGAGAGGAAGAACTGCCGCAGAAAGAAGATGCCGAACGCATCCGCGGCCCGCGGCGCGATGAGCCCGGCGAAGGTGTTGACCCAACCGAGGTCTGCGACGAGCTGGTAGACCGGGATCAGCAGCGCCTGGAAGGGGATCATCAGGCTCGCGATGATCGCGATCAGCAGCACCCGGCTGCCGCGGAAGTCGATCCGGGCGAGCGCATACGCGGCGAGGGAGTCGAACACCAGCGCGAACAGGGTCACTCCGCCGGCGAAGACGACGCTATTCAGGATCAGTCGCGCGAAGGGGAGCTCCTCGAAGATCCGCGTGAAGTTCTCGAGCGTCCATTGGCCGGGCAGCAGGGTGGGCGGATAGGCGTTCACCTCGGCGATCGGCTTGAACGCCGTGAAGGCGATGATCGCGATCGGCAGCAGCGCTGCGGCGGCCGCGAGCAGCATGGCGAACCCGAGCACGACGGATGCCGCGTGCACCCGACGTGAGCGAGGGAGCTGGATGGTGGTCATTGCGCATCCCGCTCTCGCCGGCCGAAGAAGATGAACTGCACGAGGCTGAGTACGAGCGTGATCGCCAGCAGCACGTAGGACACGGCCGATGCGAAGCCGAGCTCGAGTTCCTTGAAGCCCGACTCGTAGATCTCCATGACGATCGTCTGCGTGGATCCGAACGGGCCGCCGCCGGTCATGACGTAGATCTGGTCGAAGGCCTGCAGCGCCGCGATGAGCGCGACGATGAGCACGAAGGCGAAGGTGTTGCTGAGCATCGGCAGCGTGATGTGCACGAGTCGCTGCCAGGCGTTCGCACCGTCGACGACGGCGGCTTCGCGGAGGCTTGCCGGGATCTCCTGCAGTCCGGCGAGGAAGATCACCATGTAGAAGCCGAAGGTCTTCCAGACGGCCACGAGGGCCACGGTCGGCATGGCCAGGGTCGGATCCTGCAGCACGTTTCCCAGCTGGATCCCGATGCCGCGCAACCAGTAGTTGAGCAACCCGATCTGCGGGTCGAGGAGGTACGACCAGGCGAACGCGGCGACGGCGAGCGACACGACGAACGGCAGGAACAGTGCGGTCCTGAACACCCCGCGGAGCGGCAGGCGGGGATGGTTCAGGGCGAGCGCGAGCACGAGGGCGACGATGACCGCGGTCGGCGTGAACAGGACGGCGTAGAGCGCGGTGTTGCCGAGCGCGCGGAGCACCGTCGGGTCGGTGAAGACCCTGGCGTAGTTGTCGAGACCGACCCAGCTCTCCCGGCCGAATCCGCTCGAGTCGGTGAAGGAGAGGCGGAAGGCCGAGAGCATCGGCCAGGCCACGAAGGCGCCGAGCACGACGAGCGCCGGAGCGAGGAAGAGCAGGGCGAGCGGATTGCCCCTGGATCGTCTGGGGACGGCATCGCGGCCGCCGAGCGGCGCGGGCGGGCGGTACCTCGCCGCCGGCTTGGGCAGTGTGGTGGACATGGTTCTCCGTTTCTGTCGGGTGGGCTGCCGCCCCCACCCGTCGTGCCGAGGGTCAGTCGGCGAGTGCGGCCTCGATCTCCGCCTGCGCGTCCGACAGCAGCGCAGCGGGATCCCCTCCCGCGAGCGCCTTCTGCGTCGCCGTGTCCACCGCCGACAGGACGTCGACGCTCCCGGTCACGCCCGGCAGCAGCGGACGGGCGGTGCCGGCGATCTCGGTGAGCGACGCGACGACCGGGTTCGACTCGACCGCGGATGCGGGGATGTCACCGCGAAGCGGCGGCCAGCCGGAACCGAGCGACCACTCGGTGGCCACGTCCTGGCTCAGGAAGTACGAGAAGAAGGCCTCTGCGCCGTCGATCTGGGCGTCGTCCGCCTGGGCGGTGACGCCCATGCCGACGCCGATCGCGCTCGCCGCCTGCTCCTCGGGCCCGGCGGGGATCGCCGCGATGCCGTAGTCGATGTCGTTCGCGTCGGAGATCGAGGCCATCCACGGTCCGCCGACGTGCATCGCGGCCTTGCCCGAGCTGAACAACTCGTCCGCCCCGATGCCGTCGAGGCCGGTGGGCGAGATCTTGTTCGTCGCCACCGCGTTCGACCAGTACTCGAGCGTGTCGACGTTCTCGGGGGAGTCGATGACGGCCTCGCCGTCGGCCACGATGTCGCCGCCGCCGCCGTAGAAGAGGCTCGGCCAGAGCCCGTTGGCGACGGTGGCGTGATCGGGAAGGGCCAGCCCGTACTGCTCGGGGGTGCCATCGCCGTTCTCGTCGACCGTGAGCTTGGTGGCGACGTCGACCCATTCGTCCCAGGTGGTCGGGAACGTCGTGATGCCGGCTGCCTCGAACAGCGCCCGGTTGTAGAACACCGAGAGGGGGACGAAGCCGGTCGGCACGCCGAACTGCGCGCCGTCGGCCGTCACCATGTCGGCGGCCGCCGGGAGGACGGCGGCCGCGTTCTCGTCGTCGGCGTAGAACTCGGACAGGTCGACGAACGCCCCCTTGTCGGCGTAGACGGGCATGCGCTCGGCCGGCATGGCCACGATCTCGGGTCCCTCCTCCGCGGAGAGCGCAGGGAGCAGCGTGTCGTCGATGACATCCCAGGTCTTCACCTCGGTCTCCACCACGACCTCGTCCTGCGAGGCGTTGAAGTCGTCGACGATCTGCTCGAGGACGTCGCCATCGGCCTCGGTGTATCCGTGCCAGAAGGTGACCGTGGTCGGGCCTTCCGACTCCGTCTGGGCCGGCGAGCATCCGGTCAGGGCGAGCGCCCCGGCCGCCATCACGGCGAGTGCTGCGGTAGCCGTCTTCCTCATCGAAGTTGCCTTTCTGTGTGACGTCGTCGTCATCCCGATCGACGTCGTCGGCTTCAGGTGCCCGGTCTCGGGACGAGCAGGGTAAACGTTGTACGGTAAACGTTGTACCAGCATCTAAACCCACCGGCCTGCGGCTGTCAAGAACGAGGTACAACGTTGTACGCTTGGCCCGAGTCCAATGAGATCGGAGGCGCATGAGCGCGACCCTGCACGACGTCGCCGACCACGCCGGCGTCTCGATCAAGACGGTCTCGAATGTCGTCAACGGGCTCGGCAAGGTCAGCGCAGCCACCCGCGAGCGGGTGCTCGACTCGATCGCCCAGCTCGACTACCGACCGAACCTCTCGGCCCGCAGCCTTCGCTCCGGCCGCACGGGCGTCATCGGCCTCGCCATCCCGGAGCTCTCGCTCGCGTACTTCGCGCAACTCGCCGACGCGGTCATCGAGGAAGCGGAGCGGCGGGGGCTCGTCGTGCTCATCGAGCAGACGCGAGGAGGCGACCGGGGCCGGGAGGTCGAACTGCTTCGCGGACCGCGACGGCAGCTCACCGACGGGCTCATCTTCAGCCCGTTCGGCATGACGGAGGACGACACCGAGCTCCTCGACATCGGCTCGCCGCTCGTGCTGCTCGGCGAACGGCTCCCGGGCGCGAACGTCGATCGGGTGACCATGCACAACGTGGAGGCCGGCGCAGCAGCCACGACGAGCCTGTTGAAGCTCGGACGCGAGCGGGTCGCCGTCATCGGGGCGCACCTCGACGCACGCCACGGGTCGGCCGTGCTCCGCCACCGCGGCTACGAGCAGGCGCTCCGGCAACACGGCGTCGAGCTGCGCGACGAGCTCGTCGTCGAGGTCGACCTCTGGCACCGCAGCAACGGGGCCAAGGCGATGCGCGAACTCCTCGCGCGCGGCGAGCCGTTCGATGCGCTCTTCGCCATGAACGACGAGCTCGCCCTCGGCGCCCTGCGCGTGCTGCAGGAGGACGGCATCGACGTGCCGTCGGACGTCGCGCTGATCGGATTCGACAACGTCGACGAGGGGCGGTTCTCACGACCGAGTCTCTCGACGGTCGACCCGGGCCGATCGGAGATCGCCAGGATGGCGGTCGACCTGCTGGTGGAGCGCATCGGCGGTGCCACGTCCGACGACATCGCACCGCGCGAGCTGCAGTCGCCGTTCCGCGTCATCGAACGTGAGTCGACCACGGCGGAGTGAGCCGCCGCCGTGAATGAGCGGCGAGCGTGCGCCCGCGAAACGACAGCGGCCGCCCTCCATCGGAGGGCGGCCGCACGCGTGTGCGCCGTGACTCAGGACGCGATGCGATCCTCAGGCTCCGAACCGGCGGCGGCGTCGGCCTCCCCGGCGAGCTCCGCGAGGGCCCCGGTGATCACGGCCACCACCTCGGCCGGGTTGGTCTGCATCACCAGGTGCGGGGCGTCGATCTCGACCACCGAGCGCAGCCCGGCGCGGGTGTAGCCGAAGCGCTCCACGTCGGGGTTGATCGTGTGGTCGGCGCTCGAGACGATGCCCCAGCCGGGCTTCGTCTTCCACGCGGCGTCCGATGCTGGCTCGCCGAACGCGAACGCCGCCAGCGGGCGCTGCGACACGGCGAGCACGCGTGCGGTCGCCTCGGGCACGCCCGCCGCGAAGACCGCGGGGAAGGCGTCGATGGCGACCGAGACATCCGTGCCGGGCTCGCCGCCCTCGACCGGGTACGGCGTGTACACGAGGTTCGCGGCCAGGTCGGAGTCGGGGAAGCCGCCCTGCAGCTGCCCGAGGCTCTCGCCCTCGTCGAGCGCATAGCCCGACACGTAGACGAGGCCGACGACGTTCTCGGCCACGCCGGCGACGGTGATCACCGCGCCGCCGTACGAGTGGCCGGCGAGCAGCACGGGGCCGTCGATCTGCTCGACGAACGCGCGCACCGAGGCGGCGTCGGCCGACAGGCTGCGGTTGTACACGGGCGGCACGCGCACGGCGTGGCCCTGCTCGAGGAGCAGCGACGTGACGGGCGCCCAGCTGGCGGCATCCGCGAAGGCGCCGTGCACGAGCACGATCGTGGGAGTGGTGGACATGGAACTCCTTCGAGACGACGGGACTCGGACCGCCGACGGCCTGCCTGCCATCGCGTCACGTTCCCGGTTGTCCCCAGCCTCGCGCCGGTGCGCCCGAAGCGGTCCGCCCCAAGTGGCCGCGAATCGCGCGGAATCGGACACCGTCGGCGGATGCCTCCCCGTCGCTCAGTGCGCCGAGCGCAACCGCTCCTCGGGCAGCAGCGCGGTGCCGGGGTTGCAGCCAAGCTCGCCCGGCTGCAAGAGGATGCGCGGCACGTACAGCACCTGCACGCCGTCGCCGTCGCGCTTCACGAGCAGGCAGTCATCGGCGTCGCCCATCGCGAAGCCGATCTCGCCGTCGGCAACCGCGGCGCGCGGCTCGAACGCCTGCTCGCGCTCGCCGGTCGGCTGCGGCATCCGGTCGGTGATCTCGGCGACGACCTGATCGGCGGATGCCGCGGCCGACGCGTTCGTGAGCACCTCCACCGCGAGCGCCTCGGCGCCGTCGGGCACGACGAACACGGTTCGGGTGTCGACGGGCGGTGCGATGCGGTGCGCATCGGGCGGACAGGGGAGGTCGCGGGCGACCGCCGTGTCGACGTCCCAGTCGCCGAACTCCTCGGTGGCCACGCCCCAGAAGTCGAACTCCGACTCGAAGCACGCCACGTAGGGCTCGTCGTACTGCGTGGGCTGCACCGTCACCCGGAACTGCAGTGCCCCGAACGGCTCGCCGTGCACGGCGCCGGGATAGGGCTCGACCCCGATGAGCTCGACGCCCGTCGAGTCGGCGGTCGCGGCATCCGCCCATCGTGCGTAGTCGTCGATCACGTCGGTGCCGTACCGGTAGAGGCCGCGCGACACGTCGGCCACCGCAGCGCGAGCCGCCGCGTGGGACTCGGCGTCGGGTCGCAGTTGCGCCAGCGCGTTGCAGCCGGTGAGTCGAGGATCCCGCCGTTGCCACGGCGGGTCGATCCGAAGTGGCGCTCCTCGACGTCGACGACAGGTACGCGCAACTCATCGACGGGTGGGAGGTCGGCGAGGTCCTTGACGTTGAAGT
>NZ_WJSP02000113.1 GCF_009720255.1 Agromyces humi
CGGGTCGTCGCCACCGTGCCCGGCGCCGTGCTCACCGGCGACCCCATGCGGCGACTGCCCGGAACGGTGTCGTTCGTCTTCCCGGGCACCAGCGGCGAAGCCGTGCTGCTCGAGCTCGAGCGCGGCGGGGTGATCTGCTCGAGCGGATCGGCGTGCGCCGCGGGGAGCGACGAGCCGTCGCACGTGCTCACGGCGATCGGCGTCCCGGCCGAGCTCGCGCAGACCGCCGTGCGGTTCACGCTCGGCGCGGGAACGACCACCGACGAGATCGCGGATGCCGCGGCAGCGGTCGCCCGCGCAGTGTCGGCGGTCCGCAATATCGTGGAGTCATGACCGATCCCACTGCCATTCCCGCCGACGACGACGCCGATCTCGAGGTCGGCGAGAAGCGCGTCGAAGACGAGGTCGCTCCCGAAGAGGAGCAGCTCGAGGGCTGGCTTCCCGAGCCCACTCCGACCGACGGTCCTTCGCCCGCACCGTAGCCCTTCCCGCCGCACGATCCATACGTTCCGATCCATCTCGCCGATCGGGAATAGCGCGTCGTCCGACGCGGGTTGACTCACACATTCGACGCAACTCCCCCGGCGCCGCTCTGCGCCGAGATCGATTGGATGCCTTTCCGTGACCGAACGCGCCGTTCCTGACCTGACCGCGCCCGAGGCCGCACGCCTCGACGCGGCCCCCGCTCATCCCCATACCGACTCCGACGTCGAGGCGCTCCACGGGGCGCGCAACAACCGCGTCATCTGGCTGCTCCTCGCCTCAGCCTTCGTCGTCATCCTCAACGAGACGATCATGGGCGTGGCGATCCCGCACCTCGTCACCGATCTCGGCATCACCATCTCGCAGGCGCAGTGGCTGACCACCGCCTTCATGCTGACGATGGCCGTCGTCATCCCGATCACGGGCTTCCTGCTGCAGCGGTTCGCGACGAGGCCGATCTTCATCGCCGCGATGTCGCTCTTCTCGACCGGCACGTTGATCGCGGCCCTGTCGCCGGGCTTCGAGGTGCTCCTCCTCGCCCGCGTGGTGCAGGCCAGCGGCACGGCGATCATGATGCCGCTGCTCATGACGACGCTCATGACGCTGGTGGCGGCGGCCGATCGCGGCCGGTTCATGGGCCGCGTGTCGATCGTCATGTCGGTCGCGCCCGCCATCGGCCCGACGATCTCCGGCCTGATCCTGAGCTTCCTGTCGTGGCGGTTCATGTTCTGGCTGGTGCTGCCGATCGCCCTGACGATGCTCGTCATCGGTTTCCGGCGCGTCGAGAACGTCAGCGAGCCGCGCGCCATCCCGATCGACGTGTTCTCGGTCATCCTGTCGGCCTTCGGCTTCGGCGGCCTCGTCTACGGCCTGAGCCTCGTCGGCGGCGTCGTCAGCGGCATCGAGCACCCTGCCGCGATGGTCGTCTCCCTCGTGGTGGGCGTCCTCGGCATCGGCGGGTTCATCTGGCGACAGCTGCTCCTCCAGCGACGGGAGCGGGCGCTGCTCGACCTGCGCACCTTCCGTTCGGGCAACTTCTCGATCTCGGTCGGCCTCATGGTGGTGATGATGGCGGCGCTGTTCGGCACGATCATCCTGCTCCCCATCTACATGCAGGACGTGCTGCACCTCACTCCGCTGGCGACCGGCCTGCTGCTGCTGCCCGGTGGCCTGATCATGGGCCTCTTCGGCCCCACCGTCGGCCGGCTGTTCGACCGCTACGGGCCCACGCCGCTGCTCGTGCCGGGCAGCATCGTGGTGAGCGGCGTGCTCTGGTCGCTCACGATGGTGACCGACCACACCTCGCCCTGGCTCGTGCTCGCCGCGCACGTCGCGCTGTCGACGGGTCTCGCGTTCATGTTCACGCCGCTGTTCACGTCGGCCCTCGGCTCGGTCGAACCGCGCCTCTACTCGCACGGCTCGGCGATCGTCGGCACCGTGCAGCAGGTGGCCGGTGCGGCGGGCACCGCGCTCTTCGTGACGGTGATGACCGCCGGTACCGTCGCCGTCGCCGCGACGGGCGCATCCGCCGAGGTGGCCCAGACCGCCGGCATCCGCTCGGCATTCCTGGTCGGCGCGATCCTGTCGATCCTCGCCATCGTCGGCTCGTTCTTCGTGCGCAAGCCCGCCGACATGATGACGCACGCACGTGAAGACGCCGTGTTCGAGGAGCCCGCCGAGGCGTGATCCTCGCAGGCGCATGACGAAGGGCCCGGTTCGAGAACCGGGCCCTTCATCGTGTTCGGCGGCATCGGCCGACGGAGCATGCTCAGCCGCAGTTCGGGCGGCAGGTGCGCTGCGACAGCGCATCCACGAGCACGGTGCTGAGGTCCTCGGGCCGCGATGCCGAGTAGGCCGCGCCCTTCGTCGCCTGGGCGATGCGCTGCATCGCCGCGAGGTCGGTGTCGGGGCCGAAGCCGATCATGATCACCGGCACCGGCTTGGCCGGGTCGTCCATCTTCGCGAGTTCGGCGAGCAACGTGTCGAGGTCGATGCCGTTCTCGTCCTCGTTCTTGCCGTCGGTGATGAGCAGCACCGAGTTGACCTTCTCGGGGTCGTACGTCTCGCGCACCCGCTTCATCGCCGCGAGCGTCGTGTCGTACAGCCCGGTGGCGCCGCCGAGGCGCGCCGGCAGCGACTGGATGATCCCGGCGATCTCCTGCTTGTGCGCGAGGTCGGCCAGCGGTGCGATGGGGCTGAGGTCCTCGTAGTCGAGGTCGCCGTTGCGCGCGGTCGAGAAGACCCACACGCCCATCTCGACCTCGCCCGAGAACTTCTCCATGGCACCGATGGCGGCCTGCTGGAAGATGTCGATGCGGCGCAAGCCGTTCTCGGCCGGCTCCTCCATGGAGCCCGACACGTCGATGACGGCGAGCATGCGCGACCGCAACGTCAGCACCGCCCAGGCACGCAGTTCCTCGAGCTGTCGGGGTTCGATGCGGAATGCGGACGGCCACGTCGGGGGGCAACCGTAGACCTCGTCGCCCACCGGCAGCGCCGACGGATGCCCCAGCACCACGTCTCCGTAGGAGATGCCTGCGGAATCCAGCCCGAGGCGGGCGCTGAACGCGAGATGATCGACGAGGATCTGGTCGGGTGCGAGGTCCTCCACGATCCGCAGCGTGGCCCTGGCCGACGACGCCGGCTCCCACATGAGATCCACGAGCCGCTCAGCGGCCTGGTACTCGAGCGTCGCCACCGCGCCGCGCCGGGTGGCCTCGAAGAAGCCGCGCAGTGACGCGCCCTCGTCCTCGGGCTGGTCGTCTGCGGCGATCACCCCGGGATTCGAACCTCGACCGAGGCGCAGGTCGGCGCGCTCGAAGCCGAATCCGGCCACCACCTCGGCCGTGGACGCACCGCTGGCCACCACCACGCGCTCCCCGTGGGCCTGCCAGGCCGTGGCCAGCGTGGCCAGGGGGAGCAGGTGCGAGGCGTAGTCGGGGCTGACGACGAGGAGCGTCATCGCGCCGCATCCAGCCACTCGAGCGTGGCCTCGTCGCGTGCCACGCCCCGGTAGACCTGTCCGAGCGCCACGGACATGCCTTGGACGGTGAAGTGGTCGCGCACCATCCCACGCGACCGTTCGGCGCGCGCGGCGGCGTCGTGGCTCGCCCCGGCGAGCGCCTCGTCCAGTGCGGACGCCAGGCGATCAGCGTCCCACGTCGCGGTCAACAGGCCGGTCACGCCCGGCTCCACATAGGTCGCGGGTCCTCCGCCGTCGGGCGCGACCACGAACAGGCCGGTGGCCATGGCCTCCAGCAGCGCGATGCCGAACTCCTCCTTCAGGCTCGCGCACGCATAGATCCCGCCGGGCGCCACCGCACCCGGCATCCCGAGCCGGGCTGCGGCGAGCCATCGGGCCGCGACGTCGTTCGAGCGGTGTCCCGGCAGCATGAGCCCCACCGCGGCTCGCTGCGATGCCGGCACGGCCAGCTCGATGAGGTCGAGCTGGCGGCGCTCGTCGGGCGAGGGATGCTCGAGGTCGCCGCCGATGACGAGGAGGTTCGCCCGTCGCTGCACCGGATGGCGCGACCACGCCTCCACGAGCGTCGCCATCCCCTTGACCCGGTGGAGCCGGCCGAGGGACACGACCAGCGGCAGGCCCCGTCGTTCCGGGGCGAGCTGCTCGACGAGGGTGCGCAACTCGACGAGGGCCGGTCCCGCCGGCCCGCCATGCGCGTGCGTCGCGGCATCCGCCACCGCCTCGTCGATCGTCGCCAGGTCGACCCCCTCGGGCACGACCGTGTGCCGCTCGGCCCGGGCGGTGAGGTCGATGCCCACCAGGCGACGCAGGTCCTCCTGCAGGTGCGGCCTCGGGAAGAGGACCGTATGGGCGGCGTTGGCCGCCAGCCGCTGCACCAGGCGCGTGCGGAACCAGAAGTGCTCCTCGAGGTCGAACCGGCCGAAGTCGCGGCGGCTCATCGCTCCCGACCGGTCGAGCGACTCGATCACCGCGTGGGGGTCGGGCGCCACGGTGAAGACCACCGGGATGCCGAGCTCCCGTGCGACCTCCGCCGCCGCAAGGCTGCCGACATCCGCCATGCGCAGGTGCAGCAGGTCGACGTGCCCGGCCGCCAGCAGCAGTCGCCGGATGCCGCGGCGAGCCGCGACCCGCAGTGGCCACGCCGCTGCCGACGGCACGGGGTCACGGAGCAGCGGGATGCGCCCGTAGACGTGCCCGTGGGCCCCGTCGCGGAGCGCCATGAGGTCGGCGGCGGCCTCGCCCACCGAGCCGCGCGATAGGGTCAGGACCCGCTCCACGCCGGTGTCGCCATCGCGCACGAGTGCGTCGCCGAGCCGCACCAGGAGCGTCGCGATGCCGCCGTTGTCCCCGGAGCCGGCCGAGCTCAGCAGGGGATCGATGTCGGCGTGCAGGAAGAGCTGGGCGACCGTCAGACCTGATGGGCGCGCTGCCGTCGGCGCGCCCGCAGGACGCAGGTGAGCGCGGAGGTCGAGCAGCGCCAGCTCCGCCACGGCGCCGAGGCGGCCGCCGTCCGCGGCGAGCGGCAGCAGGAACTCCGTCAGCCGCGGGTCGGCGGACCGCTGCCCGATCGCCGAGACGGCCGCGATGCGCACCCGTTCCGCCTCGCCGGGATCGCGCGCGATCCGGAGGAGCGGCGCCGTGGCGATCGAGTGCCGCACGAGTCCGAGGGTCTCGACGAGACGTGCGCGCGCCGCCGGCTCGACGATGCCGAGCAATGCGGATTCGGTCCCGACGACCAGCGCCTCCGCCGTCGTAGGGGACCACTGCTCGAGCGTCCGCTGCGCGAGCATGCCCCCGAATCCGCCGGCGACGACCATGCCGAGCAGGGTTCCCATCGCGTCGGCGCGTGGCAGTCCGCCACCGAGCGCCCAGGCCGCGTGCTGCCGGAGGAAGGCGCGCTCATCGGTGAGCAGGCCGACGAGCATCCTGCCCGCTTCACGGTCGAACATCCCGGCGAGGGCGTGGGTCGCAGCGATGGCGGCGATCTCGTCGTCGCCGCGGAGCGCCCCGGCCAGCACCCTGAGCGTCCGCACGCCCGGATCCCGTCCGGCCTCGAATGCGAGGTCGTCGGCGAGCCGCATCGCGTCGACGATCGCGTCGGCACCGGTCACTGCATCGAGTGCGGTCTGGACTCCCACGACGTCGAGTCTCGGCGTTGCGCGCCGACGCGGCATCCATCGTTCGGATGACGGCGAAGGACCCCGGCCAGGAGAATGCGGCCGGGGCGCGTCGTTCCCGTGCGTGTTGGGAATCGCACCGCGGCCCGGACGACGCATGCGAGCGGCCCACAGCCGACGGTCCCCACATCGTAGGGGCCGCGCCGCGGCATCCGATGTCCCCAGAAGGGGCGCCGAAGCCGGCGCTGCCCACCGGAGCGGGGCCCGCCGGGACTAGCATGTGGCCAACGGCGTCGCGCCGCACCAGGCATCGCCGACGATGTGCAGGGGGAAGACCGCATGTGCCGCTGGCTCGCATACTCGGGGGAACCGCTCCGACCGTCCACATTGATCCTCGACACGCAGCACTCGCTCGTGAAGCAGTCGCTGAACTCGCCGCTCGGGGCGGAGACCGTGAACGGCGACGGGTTCGGCATCGGCTGGTACCCGACCGGCACCACCGACGATTCGAAGCCGGCGCTCTTCCACAGCATCGAGCCCGCGTGGCACGACGAGAACCTGCGGGAGCTCACCCACGCGATCGAGAGCCCGCTCTTCTTCGCGCACGTGCGAGCCGCGGGCGGGCCGCCGATCCAGCAGACGAACTGCCATCCGTTCCGCTACGAGAACTGGCTGTTCATGCACAACGGGTTCCTCGGCGACTTCGTGAAGATGAAGCGCGACCTGGTGTTCGCGGTCGACGCGTCGCTGTACCCGCACATCCACGGCACCACCGACTCCGAGGTGATCTTCCACCTCGCGCTCACCCTCGGCCTCCGAGACGACCCGATCGCGGGCATCACCGCCGCCGTGCATCTCATCGAGAAGGTCGGGCGCGAACACGGCATCGCCTTCCCGATGCAGGGCACCATGGCGGTCTCCGACGGCACGACCATCTGGGCGTTCCGCTACTCGACGCAGCGCCGGTCGCGCACGCTCTTCCACTCCGAGGACATCGACACCCTGCGCGAGCTGTACCCCGACGTCGAGCGACTGAACCTGTTCGGCCGGAATGCGCGGGTCGTGGTCTCCGAGCCGCTGAACGACATGCCCGGCGCCTTCATCGAGGTGCCCGAGTCCACGGTCGCGATCATCGGCGAGGGCGAGTTCGACCATCAGCCGTTCCTCGCCGAAGCCGGTTGATCGACGGGGCGGAAGGACACGGGTTCGGATGTCACGCCGAGGGGTGGACACGCACGGCATGCTGAGGTTCGATGGTGATCGAACCACCATGGTGCCCGCCCTACCGGGCACGCGTCACCCGCACGATCGCGGGCTCCGGGAGTGATCGCATGGCCGTCCGGAACAAGCGGAATCGGGATTTCGCCGAGACGCGGACTCCCGTTGGCGTTCTGGGCGGGCTGGTCGGGCTCGTGGCCGCGAGCGCGGCCGCCGCGACCCTCGTCGTCGTCGGGGTGACCCCCGCCATCGCGACCGTCGGCATCGCGGCATCCGGCACCATCGGCATGTTCGAGAACCTGCCCAGCTACCTCGAGATCGGGGAGCTGTCGGAGAAGAGCAACATCTACGCGACCAAATCCGACGGATCCACCGTGCTCCTCGCCTCGTTCTACGACCAGAACCGGATCGAGGTCGGCTGGGACGGCGTCAGCCAGTACGTGAAGGACGCGACGGTCGCCGGCGAGGACCCGAGGTTCTACGAGCACGGCGGCATCGACTTGCAGGGCACGGTGCGCGCAGCCGTCACCACGGCCACGGGTCGCGAGACCCAGGGCGGGTCGTCGATCGCTCAGCAGTACGTCAAGAACGTGCGCGTGCAGGAGTGCGAGGGCATGGCCGACGTCACCGCCCTCGAAGACCTCACTGAGGAGGAGCGCGAGGCGCTCACCGGCGACGAGCGCCACGCGCTCATCGAGCAGGAGCGGCTCGGCTGCTACGACACTGTCACCGAGACGTCGATCGACCGCAAGCTCAAGGAGATGCGCCTCGCGATCGGCGTCGAGAAGCGCTACACGAAGAACGAGATCCTGCTCGGCTACCTGAACATCGCCGGCTTCGGCGGCACCGTGTACGGCATCGAGGCGGCCGCGAACTACTACTACAACACCAGCGCGGCCAACCTGACGCTCGCGCAGGCCGCGTCGCTCATGGCGATCGTCAACAATCCGGCGAAGTTCCAGATCGACAAGCCCGAGAGCGAGACGAACGGCGCGGCGAACGGCTACGCCGAGAACACGGCGCGCCGAAACTACATCCTCGACCGGATGCTGGAGTACCGGAAGATCACGCAGGCGGAGTACGACACCGCCATCGCCACACCCGTGCAGCCCGCGATCACCGAGCCGAGCACCGGATGCCAGACGGCGGGCGGCAGCGCCTACTTCTGCGACTACGTGAAGAACATCCTGCAGAACGACCCGAACTTCGGCGAGGACGCGGACACGAGGTTGCGCAACTTCCGGCGGGGCGGATTCCAGGTGTACACGACCCTCGACCTCGACCTGCAGAACGCCGCGGAGTCGACGATCGCGCAGAATGTGCCGCAGACGTATCCGGGGTGGGATGTCGGCGCGGTGATCTCCTCGGTGCAGGTGGGCACGGGTCGCGTGCTCGCGATGGCGCAGAACCGCACCTACAGTCAGGATCCCGAGGTGCTGAACTCCGGACCGCAGTTCACGAGCATCAACTACAACACCGACTTCGAGTACGGCGGCTCGCGCGGATTCCAACCGGGCTCCTCGTACAAGGTGTTCACGCTGGCGGAGTGGCTGAAGACGGGGCACGCGCTCTCGGAGCGGGTCGACTCCCGGCCGAAGGCCAATTGGGGTACGTTCCAGGACAGCTGCCTCGGGCCCCAGAATTACGACGCCGAGCACTGGGCGCCGAGGAACGATGCCAACGAGTCGGGCGCCAACTACAGTGCCCTCGAGTCGACGGTCGGCTCGATCAACACGGGCTACATCGGCATGGCCAAGCGGCTCGACCTCTGCGGCATCCGCAAGACCGCCGAGGCGTTCGGGGTGCACCGCGCCGACGGGGAACCGCTCGTGCAGAGCGCTTCCGCGGTGATCGGCATCAACGAGGTGGCACCGCTCACTATGGCCGTGGCCTTCGCCGGCATCGCCAACAACGGCGTCACCTGCACGCCGGTCGCCATCGACCGCATTGTGGGGCGCGACGGGCAGGAGCTGCCGGCGCCGCAGACGACGTGTACGGAATCGGTGCCGCCCGCGGTCGCCGCGGCGATGCACTACGCCATGATTCGGGTGATGACGAGTGGCACTGCCACCGTCTCGAACGGGGCGACGTCACCGCACGTGCCGCTCATCGGCAAGACGGGGACGACCGACGGGGCGAAAGACACCTGGATGGTCGGCGCCAGCTCGAAGGTGGCCACGGCGGCGGCGGTCGTGAGCGTCAACGGCGACGCGAACCAGCGGGCCATCCGGTTCGACAGCGGCCAGGCCGCGACGGCACGACACCGGATGTGGCCGGCGGTCATGTCGGTCGCCGCGGCGAAGTACGGCGGCGACCCGTTCACCGAGGCCGGGCCCGGGCCGGTCGCGCCGAAGTCGGGCGGTGTCGACAGCGGAAGCACTGAGACGCCCGCACCCGCCGATCAGGGCGGCGGCGGCGGGAACGGCGGCGGGAACGGCAACAACGGGAACGGGAACGGGAACGGCAACGGCGGGAACGGCAACGGCAACGGTGGCCCGCCGACGGAGTGACCCGACCGCCCCGCCTCGGCGAACCCCAGGCCGGCGCCGGCACGCCTCGCCTCGCCTGAGCGCGGCGGCTCAGAAGTCGATCGAGTCCCCGGGTTCGAGGGGCAGGTACTCGCCGCCTCCCTGCTCGACGGCCCAGCGGAGGCGCGTGTTCGAGAGGTCCTTGCCGGCGCGTGACAGCAGCATCTCGTGCGTCGGGAACGCCCGCCTGGGGGCCACCGCGACCACGTAGTCCATCGCCTCGCTGATCTTCATCCACGGCGCGGCGGCCGGGGTGGCGAGCACGTCGACGGCGACCATCGTGTCCGAGAACAGGTTGTCGCCGGGGCGCCCCGAGGCGTTCTGCGACGACGTGCAGCTGCGCGCGTTGCCGAAGGTCATGATGTAGTAGCCCAGTTCGGGGTCGACGGC
>NZ_WJSP02000114.1 GCF_009720255.1 Agromyces humi
AGGTCCTGCGAGGTCCGTGCGCTCGGATCGAGGGCGTGCGCGTCCACGGGCAGCGGGAGGAAGCCGATCTCGCCGGCGCCGCCGAAGCTGCCGCGGTGCAGGTCGCCCGCGACGTCGAAGGAGGCGCCGACGCCGTTGCCCAGCCAGAGGAGGGCGAACACGTCGCTGTCGACGCCGGCGCCGTGCTCGCGCTCCGAGACGGCCGCGAGGTTCACGTCGTTCTCGACGTACACCGAGCGCGACAGCTCCTCCTCGAGGATCGACTTCAGCCCGCGCACCGGCCAGCCGGGCAGGGTCTCGCTGAACAGCTCGCCCGTGGGTCCGGGGTCGACGTAGCCGGGGATGCCGACGCAGATCGAGTGCACCGCTGCGGGGTCGGTGCCCGCCGCCGCGCTCGCCTCGGCGATCGCCCGCGAGACCTCCTCGACGGCGGACCGCTCGGTCGGATCGCGCGGCAGCTCGATGCGGATGACCGGACGCTCCGCGCCGGTCGCGTCGACGACGCTCGCCCGCAGCTCGAACGCGTCGAGATCGAGCGCCACGCCGAGCGGCCGGTCGGTGCGGGCCGCGTAGACGACCGCGCTGCGCCCCGCCGAGCCGGACGTGGTGCCCCGCTCCTCGATGCACCCCGCGGCGAGCAGGCGCGACATCATCTGCGACGCGGTCGGCTTCGAGACGCCGACGAGCTCGCAGATGCGGTTCCTGGTGAGGGGGCCGTGCTCGAGCAGCACGGCGAGGCCGGCGCGGTCGTTCACCGCCCCCAGCCAGGAGGGCGTGCCCGTCGCGGAGTTGGCCGTCACGGTCGCGCCTGTCAGGCCGCCGCGAGGTTGCCGAGCACGGCGGCCACGAGCTGCTGGGCATCGCCGGGCTCGAAGATCGCGACGGAGTCGACGACGATCCAGTAGGGGCCGTGGAACACCTGCGCCTCGCCGGTGCCGCCGGCCTGCAGGAAGTACCCCTCGACCTCCGGCGGGGTGCCGTAGGTGGGCACGGGCTTGCTCGTCGTCGCCGCGGCGTTGCGGCGGGCCTCGCCCGCGGTCGCGGTCGGCGTGGCGACGGCGATCTCGATGACCTCGCCGCTCGTCTGGTTGAGGTAGCCGCAGGCCGTGCCCTCG
Source organism: Agromyces humi (assembly GCF_009720255.1). Classification (GTDB taxonomy): domain Bacteria; phylum Actinomycetota; class Actinomycetes; order Actinomycetales; family Microbacteriaceae; genus Agromyces; species Agromyces humi. The sequence goes on from NZ_WJSP02000114.1 coordinate 1,116, forward strand.
TCCTCCTCGACGACGGCCACGACGTTGGCCGCCGACGGCTCGTAGCCGGGGTCGGTGCCGAAGTTCGGGTTGAACGCGTAGAGCTGGTCGGCCGTGACGAGGGCGTCGCAGTCGATCGCGAACGGGGTGGCCGGCTCGGCGGGCGCGGTCGACTCGGGCGCGTCGGTCGGGCGGGCGGAGGCCGTGGCCGTGCCGCTCGGCGCGTCCGACCCGGTGGGCTCGGCGGGCCCGGGCGTGCAGCCTGCGAGCAGCGTGACGGATGCCGCGGCGACGAGTGCGAGGCCGGAGGAACGGATTCGGAAGGGCGAAAGCGAGCGCGGCATGTGACGAACCCTACCAACCACGACCGGTAGGATTTGCGGGTGACCCCAGACGACCTTTCGCGTGTCCTGTTCGACCTGGTGAACGGCCTCGTCGCGCGACGTCGGGAGGCCGGATCCGCGGTCGAGCTCGACCTCGTGCCATCCCAGGTCACCCTCGAACGGCCCAAGCTGCGCGAGCACGGCGACTGGGCCTCGAGCATCGCGATGCGAGTGGCGAAGCCCCTCGGCTCGAACCCGCGCGAGATCGCCACCGAGCTCGCCGCCGACCTGGGCGGCATCGACGGCGTGGCGAGCGCCGAGGTGGCCGGGCCCGGGTTCATCAACATCCGGCTAAATGCCGCGGCGGCGGGTGCGCTCGCGAAGGCGATCGTCGACGCGGGGCCGGCCTACGGGCACGGCGACTCGCTCGCCGGCGGAGCCCGCATCAACCTCGAGTTCGTCTCGGCGAACCCGACCGGCCCCCTCCACATCGGCCACACCCGCTGGGCCGCGCTCGGCGACTCGATCGGCCGGGTCCTGCGCGCCGCCGGCGCCGACGTCGCCAACGAGTACTACATCAACGACGCCGGCAACCAGATGGACACGTTCGGCGCGTCCGTCCTCGCCGCGGCGAAGGGCGAGCCCACGCCCGAGGGCGGCTACCCGGGCAGCTACATCGCCGACCTCGCCGCGCGCGTGCTCGAGCGTGAGCCGAATCTCCTCGAGCTCGACGACTCCGTGGCCCTGCACACCGCGACGGAGATCGCCTACGAGCTGCAGCTCGGCGAGATCCGCGCCTCGCTCGAGCGCTTCAACGTGCACTTCGACGTGTGGACGAGCGAGCGTCGACTGCACGCGAAGGGCGACGACGCGCTCTCCGACGTCGACACGGCCGTCGAGCGGCTCCGCGCGCAGGGCCACGTCTACGACGAGGACGACGCGGTGTGGGTGCGCACCACCGACTTCGGCGACGACAAAGACCGCGTGATCCGCCGCGGCAACGGCGTCTACACCTACTTCGCGGCCGACGCGGCGTACTATCTCGACAAGGGCGACCGCGGGTTCGGGCACAAGATCTACCTGCTCGGCGCAGACCACCACGGCTACGTGCACCGCCTCAAGGCGCTGGCGGGGGCGGCGGGCGATGATCCCGAGAAGGACATCGAAGTGCTCATCGGCCAGCTCGTGAGCGTCAACGGCGCGAAGCTCTCCAAGCGCGCCGGCAACATCATCGAGCTCGACGACCTGCAGGCCTGGCTCGGCACCGACGCGCTGCGCTACACGCTGGCGCGCTATCCGGCCGACTCCCCGCTCACGATCGACCCCGAGATCCTGCAGCGCCGCACGAACGACAACCCCGTCTTCTACGTGCAGTACGCGCATGCCCGCACGTGCGCCGTCGACCGCAACGCGGCATCCGTCGGCCTCGATCGCTCGACGTTCGCCCCCGAGCTGCTCGTGCACGAGACCGAGTCGGCGCTGCTCGGCGCCCTGCAGGAGTTTCCGCGCATCGTGGTGCAGTCCGCCGAGCTCCGCGAGCCGCATCGCGTCGCACGCTACATCGAGGAGCTCGCGGGCCTCTACCACCGCTGGTACGACAACTGCCGGGTGCTGCCCCTCGGCGACGAGCCGATCGGCGACCTCCATCGCACGCGGCTCTGGCTCAACGACGCGACGGGTCAGGTCATCCGCAACGGCCTCGACCTGCTCGGCGTCTCGGCTCCGGAGCGGATGTGACCGCCGGGCCGGGCCGCGACGAGGAGTCGCGTCCGACGGATGCCGCAGCCGACGACCAGGGGGCCACGGCCGTGATCCCCACCGACGAGCAGGCGACCGAGGTCATCGCGCCCGCGGCCGCCGCCGCGCCCCCGAGGGCCGTGGATCCCACGGTCGTCGAGGCCGAGACGGATGCCGCCGCCGCAGCCGCCCCGCGTCGCCGCCGCTCGCGTGCGGCCCGCATCTGGATCACCGTGGTCGCGATCGTGGTGGCTCTCGTCGCGCTCGTCGTGGTCGCCGACATCGTCATCCGCAACGTCGCCGAGGCCCGCGTGGCCGAGGAGATCCAGGCGAGCCTGCCCGACGAGGTGAGCGGCGATGTCGACGTCACGATCGGCGGCTTCTCGGTGCTCGCGCAATACCTCTCGGGGAGCATGCAGCACGTGGAGCTCTCCGCTCCCGAGCTCGCCGTGCAGGGCGTGCCGGTCAGCGTCGACGTGGTCGCCCAAGACGTTCCCGTCGACCTCGCGTCGCCGGTCGGGCAGCTGACCGCCACCATCCAGGCGTCACCAGAGGCGGTCAACCAGCTCGTGGCCTCGCAGGGCATCGAGGGCGTCGATGGAGACCTGGCGTTCGGCGACGGCACCGTCGGCTACACCGGTTCCGTGAGGTTCCTCGGCGTCCCCGTCGAGTACTCGGTGACCGCCCGCCCGACCGCGGCCGGCGACACGGTGCTGCTCGAGCCGATCGGCGTCGAGCTGGGCGCCGGCGGCGGCTCGTTCGACGTGTCGGGCCTCGTCGACCGGCTGCTCGGCGACGACCCCGTGCCCGTGTGCGTCGCGCAGTACCTGCCCGAGGGCGTCGAGGTGCAGCAGATCGCGGTGGCCCCGACGGGCGCGGTCGTCACGCTCAAGGGCGACGGCCTGCGCCTCGACCAGGCCACCCTCTCGCAGACCGGGTCCTGCCCGGCGCGCTGATCGCCCGGCCCCCTGATCGCCCGGCCCCTGATCGCCCGGTCACGGCGCACGGCGCCCGGGACGCGGTCCGTCACCGATTTCGGCGGGCCCCCGGGGCCTCGATAGACTCGCGGGCAAGGCCGCCCCACAAGGGCGGTACGCAGCAGGCTTCAGGAACCAATCCGGGTTCGCTCGCCGCGAGCGACCCCGTCGATTCTCCGCATCACGTTGAGGTTTCCCCGTGGCATCCACCGACGCAGCACCCCCATGGCTCCGCACGCCCGATGACGCCAACGCCCTCGCACCGAAGGTGTGGCCCGAGCGCGCCCACCGCGACGCCGACGGCCGACTGGTGCTGGGCGGGATCCCCGTCACCGAACTCGCCGAGCGGTTCGGCACGCCGCTCTACGTCGTCGACGAGGCCGACGTGCGGGCCCGTGCGGCGCGCATGCTCGCCGCGCTGCAGACCGCTGCGGCATCCGTCGGCACGTCGGCGACCGTGTACTACGCGGGCAAGGCCTTCCTGTCGGGCGCGATCGTCCGCTGGGTGACCGAGGCCGGGCTCGGCGTCGACGTCTGCAGCGGCGGCGAGCTCGCCATCGCGCTCGCCGCAGGGGCCGAGCCCGCGCGCATCGGCTTCCACGGGAACAACAAGTCCGTGGCCGAGATCGAGCGGGCGGTCGCCGCCGGCGTCGGCACGATCGTCATCGACAGCGAGATCGAGATCGAACGGGTCGCGGATGCCGCGGCGCGAGCCGGTCTCGTCCAGCGGGTGCGACTGCGGGTGAACAGCGGCGTGCACGCCTCGACGCACGAGTTCCTGGCGACGTCGCACGAGGACCAGAAGTTCGGCGTCTCGCTCGACCGGGCCGTGGAGCTCGGCACGCGCATCCGGTCGCACCCCTCGCTCGACTTCCTCGGCCTGCACTGCCACATCGGGTCGCAGATCTTCGACTCCGCCGGATTCGCCGAGTCGGCCGAGCGCCTGCTCGCCGCGCACGCCGAGCTCGCCCGCGTGAGCCCGCTGCCCGAGCTGAACCTCGGCGGCGGCTTCGGCATCGCCTACACCGCGGCCGACGACCCGACGCCCATCGAGGAGATCGCCCTGGGCATCGCCGAGGCGGTCGCAACCGGATGCCGCGTGCACGGCGTGCCGCTGCCGAAGCTGGCGTTCGAGCCGGGCCGCTCCGTCGTCGGCACCGCCGGCGTCACGCTCTACACCGTCGGCACGGTCAAGCCCGTGCCGATCGAGGGCGGCTGGCGCCACTACGCGTCGGTCGACGGCGGCATGAGCGACAACCTCCGCACCGCGCTCTACGGCGCGCACTACTCGGCCCGCATCGCCTCGCGCGAGTCGGATGCCCCGCCGGCGCTGTTCCGCATCGCGGGCAAGCACTGCGAATCGGGCGACATCGTCGTGGATGCCGAATACCTGCCGCACGACGTGACGCCCGGCGACCTGCTGGCGGTCGCCGCCACGGGCGCCTACTGCTGGTCGCTGGCGAACAATTACAACCACGTACCCCGGCCGGCGGTCGTGGCCGTGCGCGACGGGGCGGCGCGCGTCATCGTGCGCGGCGAGACCGAGGCCGACCTCCTGGCCCGCGACGCAGGGCTCGACGCATCCGACCGCTCCGACGCCGCAGAAGGGGCCGACGCATGATCGAGTACCGCACCATCCGAGTGGGACTCCTGGGGGCCGGGTCGGTGGGGTCGCAGGTCGCGCGGCTGCTGCTCGAGCACTCCGACGAGCTCACCCAGCGCATCGGCGCCCGCATCGAGCTCGTCGGCATCGCGGTGCGCGACCCGGCTGCCAAGCGCGACGCCGACCTCCCGGCCGAGCTGCTCACCACCGACGCCGAGGGGCTCATCCTCGGCTCCGACATCGTGATCGAGCTGATGGGCGGCATCGAACCGGCACGCACGCTCGTGCTGGCGGCGATCGCCTCTGGCGCGGACGTGGTCACCGGCAACAAGGCGCTGCTCGCCAACCACGGCCCCGAGCTCTTCGCCGCGGCCGAGCAGGTCGGCGCGCAGCTCTCCTACGAGGCGGCCGTCGGCGGGGCCATCCCGATCATCCGCCCGCTCCGCGACAGCCTCGCCGGCGACCGCATCGAGCGGATCCTCGGCATCGTGAACGGCACCACGAACTTCATCCTCGATCGCATGGACACCACGGGCGCCTCCCTCGAGGACGCGCTCGCCACGGCCACCGAGCTCGGATACGCCGAAGCCGATCCCACCGCCGACATCGGCGGCTACGACGCGGCGCAGAAGGCCGCGATCCTGGCGAGCCTCGCCTTCCACACGAGCGTGCCGGTCGACGCGGTGCACCGGGAGGGCATCACGAATGTCACCGCGGAGCAGGTCGACTCGGCTCGCCGGGCGGGCTTCGTCGTGAAGCTCCTCGCGATCTGCGAACGACTCGTCGACGACGAGACCGGCGAGGAGGGCGTCTCCGCCCGCGTCTACCCGGCGCTCGTGCCCCGCAGCCATCCACTGGCCGCCGTGCACGGCGCCAACAACGCCGTGTTCGTCGAGGCGGCCGCGGCCGGACCCCTCATGTTCTACGGCGCCGGCGCCGGGGGAGTGCAGACCGCCTCCGCCGTGCTCGGCGACCTCGTGGCCATCGCCAGGCGCCATGTCATCGGCGGCCCGGGCACCGCCGAGTCCACCCACGCCGAGCTTCCCGTGCTCGACATCGGCCGCATCACCACGCGCTACGCGATCACGCTCGAGGTCGCCGACGAGCGCGGCGTGCTCGAGCAGATCGCGCATGTGTTCGCCGAGCACGGCGTCTCGGTCGAGCAGTTGCAGCAGAGCGTCAGCGGCGAGGCCGAGCGGGCTACGCTGGTCATCGGGACGCATGAGGCGAAGGAGTCCGCGCTCGCCGAGACCGTCGCCGCCCTCGCCCAGAGCCCAGTCGTCGCATCCGTCGCGTCCGTCCTCCGAGTCGAAGGAGCAGTGTGAACCACCCCACCCCCAAGGCAGGGTCGCGCCAGTGGCGCGGCGTCATCCGCGAGTACGCCGACCGGCTCGACGTCACGGATGCCACGCCCGTCGTCACCCTCGGCGAAGGCGGCACGCCGCTGCTCCCGGCCCCCGCACTCTCGCGCCGCACCGGCGCCGACGTGTGGGTGAAGTTCGAGGGCATGAACCCGACCGGCTCGTTCAAGGACCGCGGCATGACGATGGCGGTGACGAAGGCCGTCGAGGGCGGCGCGAAGGTCGTGATCTGCGCGTCCACCGGCAACACCTCCGCATCGGCCGCCGCCTACGCGACGCACGCCGGCATCAAGGCCGCGGTGCTCGTGCCCGAGGGCAAGATCGCCATGGGCAAGCTGAGCCAGGCCATCGCGCACAACGCCGAGCTGCTGCAGGTGCAGGGCAACTTCGACGACTGCCTCGACATCGCCCGCGACCTCGCCGCGAACTACCCGGTGCACCTCGTGAACTCGGTGAACAACGACCGCATCGAGGGGCAGAAGACCGCCGCCTTCGAGGTCGTCGAGGTGCTCGGCGACGCACCCGACTTCCACTTCATCCCCGTCGGCAACGCCGGCAACTACACCGCCTACACCCGCGGCTATCGCGAGGACATCGCGGCAGGCAACGCGACGCGCCTGCCCCGGATGTTCGGCTTCCAGGCATCCGGCTCCGCGCCCATCGTGCGCGGCGAGGTCGTCCGCGACCCCGACACGATCGCGAGCGCGATCCGCATCGGCAATCCCGCATCGTGGGAGCTCGCCCTGCAGGCCCGCGACGAGTCGAACGGCTACTTCGGCGCGATCGACGACGACAAGATCCTCGAGGCGCAGCGCATCCTCTCGGCCGAGGTCGGCATCTTCGTCGAGCCCGCCTCGGCGATCAGCGTGGCCGGGCTCCTCGAGCGCTCGGCCGCCGGCGCGGTGCCCGCGGGCGCCCGCGTCGTGCTGACGGTCACGGGCCACGGCCTGAAGGACCCGCAGTGGGCGCTGCGCACGACCGACGGCTCGGACGTGCAGCCCACGGTGGTGCCGGTCGACACCGCGCAGATCGCCCAGGTGCTCGGACTCGCGTCATGACGAGTGCCGCGGTCGTGCCGGGCGGGGCCGTCGAGGGCTCGCTCGTCGGCCGTCGGGTGCACGTGAAGGTGCCGGCGACCTCCGCGAACCTCGGTCCGGGGTTCGACACCCTCGGCCTCGCGCTCGCCCGCTACGACGAGCTCGACGTCGAGGCGACGGATGCCGCGGCCCACGTCATCGAGGTGCACGGCGTCGGCGCGGGCGAGGTCCCGCTCGACGAGTCGCACCTCGTCGTGCGCGCCATGGCCCACACGTTCGCCTCCGCGGGCGTCCCGATGCCCACCATCCGGCTGGAGGCGCACAACGCGATCCCGCACGGCCGCGGCCTCGGCTCCTCGGGCGCCGCGATCGTCGCCGGAGTGATGGCGGCGAAGGGCCTGCTCGAGGGTGTCGTGGCGTTCACGCCCGATGAGCTCCTCGAGCTCGCGACCGAGCTCGAGGGCCATCCCGACAACGTGGCGCCGGCGCTCTTCGGCGGACTGACCATCGCATGGGTCACCCCCGAGGGGCCGCGGCACAAGAAGCTCATCGTGCACCGGGGCGTCTCGCCACTGGTGCTCGTGCCCGAGCACGAGATGTCCACGGCGCTCGCGCGGTCGTTGCAGCCCGAGTCGGTGCCGCACTCCGACGCGGTGTTCAACGTGTCGCGGTCGGCGCTCCTCGTGGCCGCCCTGATCCAGAGCCCGGAGCTGCTGCTCCAGGCGACGGAGGACAAGCTGCACCAGCACTACCGTGCGCAGGCCATGCCCGAGACCGACCGGCTCATCCGGCTGCTCCGCGCCGCGGGGCATCCGGCGGTCGTGTCCGGCGCGGGCCCGTCCATCCTCGTGCTCGCCAGCGATCCGAGCGAGCGCGCCGAGGCGATCCGCCTGGTCGAGGAGTCGGCCGAGACCGCATGGCAGGCCCTGCCGCTCGCGGTGGACTTCCTCGGCGCCACCGTGACCGACGCCGCGCGCTGAGTCGGCGCGGCGGCCGTGGCATCCGCTTTCCACACCGCGCGTCGTGCGTCGGAAACGGGTTCCGTTCGGTGTTAGGATTGGATCGCACCCGGCAGGCGACGCAAAGTATCGCGTTCCCGGCCGCATCGTGCAATTCCCAGCAATCCATTGCTTTCGCTCTCGCGCATGTCTGCGCCACCGCGCACCGACATCGCTCGTGCCGGCGATCAAGCTCTCCTGGGTCGGCAACTCTCGCGACCAGGGGAAAGGAACATACCCAGTGACCAACGCAACCGACCACGCCGACGCGAGCGTGGCGAACCGCACCCGCCTGAGCGCCCTGAAGGTGGCCGAGCTCCAGGAGCTCGCCCTCTCCCTCGGCATCGTGGGTGCTTCGAAGCGCCGAAAGGGAGAACTCGTGGAGTTGATCTCCGCCCACCAGGACGGTGACGTCACCGCCGACGCCTCCGCCGAGGCGAGCGCCTCGGCCGCCGTGCTCGAGGCTCCCGTCTCCGACGTGCCGTCCTTCGACGAGGCGCCGACCGCCGACGCCCCGTTCGAGGCGCCTGCACCGACCACCGACGCCCCGTTCGAGGCGCCTGCAGCGCCCGTCGACGAGG
>NZ_WJSP02000115.1 GCF_009720255.1 Agromyces humi
GGCCGCGGAGCTCGCCGCTGCGGGCCATACCGTCGCCCTCGTCGACGCCGACCCCTACGGAGGCGCCGTCGCGCCGTCGCTGGGCCTGCTCGATGAGGCGCCCGGGTTCGCCTCGGCCTGCCGCCTGGCGGGCGGAGATGCGCTCGATCGCGCCGAACTCGAGCGCATCGTGCAGCGGTACTCGGCACCCCGTGCCTCGTTCGACGTCTTCACCGGACTCGTCGGCCCGAGTCGCTGGCCCGAGCTCGCGCACGATCGCGTGACCGCGGCCGTCCAGGCGATCGCCGGGCAGGTCGAATACGTCGTCGTCGACACGGGATTCAGCCTCGAGCGCGATGAGGAGCTCACGAGCGACCAGTTCGCGCCGCGACGCAACGCGGCGACCTTCGCATGCCTGGCCGCGGCCGACCGGGTGATCGCCGTCGGGCTTGCCGACCCGGTCGGGCTCTCGAGGCTGCTCCGTGGCCACGGCGATCTCATGGACCTCGTCGACGCGGACCGTATCGACGTCGTCGTGAACCGCGTGCGCACGGGCGCTCTCGGCATCGACGCGAACGCCCAGGTGCGGCAGACGCTCCGTCGGTTCGCCGGCATCACGGACGCGACGCTGCTTCCGCACGACGGCCGGTCGACGGATGCCGCCATCCTCACCGCTCGCACGCTTCGCGACGCCGCGCCGCGCAGCCCCTTGCGCGCGGCACTGCGCGAGTACGTGCTCGAGCACGTCCTCCCGGTGCCCGAGCCCGTCCGGCGTCGCGGCTTCGCCGTCGCGCCGATGCGTCGCGCCGCAGCCGGCTGACGGCTCGCCGCGGCATCCGGAACCGCCCACTACGCTGGGTCTGTGTCGACCCTCAGTGAACTCGTCCTCGCCCAGGGCCGCAGCAGTCAGGCCGATGTCGACTGGCTGCACATGCTCGTCGGCGACCTCCAACTGCTCGCCGATCTCGCGTTCGCCGACATCGTGCTGTGGGTGCCGTCGGGCGACGACGACTTCGTGGCGGTGGCCCACGCCCGCCCTTCCAGCGCCGCGACCCTCTTCTACCGCGACTTCGTCGGCCAGCAGATCAAGCCGCAGTGGCGCGAACTCGTCACCGGCGCCTTCGAGTCCGGCCGGATCACGGATTCCTCGGCACCCGACTGGTACGAGGAGATGCCCACGCGCGTGCGCGCCGTGCCCGTCATGCGGCGGCTCTCGGCGACCGGCACTCACCTGGCGCCCGAGCCGGTCGCGGTGATCACACGACACACGAACCTCGGTGCCACGCGCGCGGCCAGCCGGCAGGAGCTCACGTTCAACGAGTGCGCCGAGGAGCTCTTCCAGATGATCGCGTCGGGGGACTTCCCCGACCTGGGTGCACCGACGGGACCGCGTCGCGGTGCGCCGCGAGCATCCGACGGACTCATCCGCCTCGATCTCGACGGCGTGACCACCTTCGCGAGTCCGAACGCCCTCTCCGCGTTCAACCGCATGGGCTTCGAGGACGAGCTCGAGGGGGAGTCGCTGGCCGAGGTCACGACGCGGCTCTTGAGCGGCAAGCTCGTCGTCGACGAGTCGCTGCCCCTCGTGGTCACCGGCCGGGCGCCGTGGCGCACCGACGTGGAGTCGCGGGGCGTGACCGTGTCGCTGCGGGCCATCCCCATCCGGCATCGTGGCGAGCGGATCGGCGCGATCGTGCTCAGCCGCGACGTCACCGAGCTGCGCCACCAGGAGCAGGAGCTCATCACCAAGGACGCGACCATCCGCGAGATCCACCATCGCGTGAAGAACAACCTGCAGACGGTCGCGTCGCTGCTGCGCATCCAGGCTCGCCGCACCCACTCCGACGAGGCGCGCGACGCGCTGACGCAGGCGATGCGTCGCGTCGGGGCCATCGCCGTCGTGCACGACACCCTCTCGGAGGGCCTCACGCAGAACGTGAACTTCGACGAGGTCTTCGACCGGGCCCTGCTGCTCGTGGCCGAGGTCGCGTCGGCGCACAACACCACCGCGCACCCGAAGCGTTCCGGGTCGTTCGGCGTGCTGCCGAGCGAATACGCCACGCCGCTCGCGCTGGCCCTCACGGAGCTGGTCACGAACGCCGTGGAGCACGGCCTCGCCGGTCAGGAGGGCGACGTCGAGATCACCGCCGACCGTTCGCCGACGACGCTCACCGTGCAGGTTCGCGACACCGGTTCGGGACTCCCCGAGGGGAAGGTCGGCGAGGGGCTCGGCACCCAGATCGTGCGGACCCTGATCCAGGGCGAACTCGGCGGCACCATCGACTGGCACACCGTGGTCGGTCGGGGCACTGAGGTGACGATCGACGTGCCCCTCCGCTGGATCACGCCGGCCTAGGGGTCGGTCGGATGCCGAGTCGGCGGCGCCTCCGGGGGAGTGGCGGTCGTCAGGACGCGCGGCGTGCGCGGGCGGCGCGGCGCTTCAGGGCGCGGCGCTCGTCTTCGCTGAGGCCTCCCCACACGCCCGAGTCCTGACCGGTCTCGAGGGCGTACTGGAGGCAGATCTCCGTGACGGTGCAGCGGCCGCAGACGGCCTTCGCCTTCTCGATCTGGTCGACGGCGGGACCGGTGTTGCCGACCGGGAAGAAGAGTTCCGGGTCTGCGGTGAGGCAGGCGGCCTTGTCGCGCCAATCCATGGAGATGCTCCTTGCGTGTACTTCGATCGCAGACGCGCACGATTGCGCCAGCCGAGTTCGGCTTTGTGCTGCAGGGGGAAAGCCGAATATCGGGAAGTAGGATCATGACTGATCGGCTCACGTCCCTGTGAGCATCAATTCGGCCTCATAAATGGTCGCATAGCGGAGAGATCGAATCAATAGCCGTGTTTGGGATAACGCTGTGAATCGGGACGGTACGGAGCCGAACATGCCGCACGAGGCATCCGATTCGGGAGGGGTGCGCGCGGCCCTGATCGCGGTCACGGCATTGCTGTTCCTCGAGGCTGCGGCGCTCGTCGCCGTGGTGGTGTGGCTGGTGGCCGACCTGCTGGCGCTCGAACCGTCGTCGTACGCCACCGCGATCGCACTCCTCGTGCTCGTGGTGATCGGCGCGATCTGGGTGAGCGCGGTGGCGGTCGCGTCGATCCGGCGCGCACCGTGGTCGCGTGCCGCGGCGATCGTGTGGCAGGTGCTGCAACTGTCGATCGCCGTCGGTGCGTTCCAAGGACTCTTCGCGAGGCCGGACGTCGGCTGGCTGCTGCTCGTGCCTGCGATCACCGTCATCGGGCTGCTGCTGTGGGCGCCGGTGCGACTCGCCTACACGCGTCCGGGAGACCTGGATCGGGCGCCCGACGGCGCCTGACGCTCAGTCGTCGAGACCGAGGTCGCGACGGACCCGGGCGACGTGGCCGGTGGCCTTCACGTTGTACCAGGCGCGCTCGATGCGTCCATCCTCGCCGATCACGAAGGTCGACCGGATGGATCCCACGACGGTCTTGCCGTAGAGCAGCTTCTCGCCCCAGACGCCGTAGGCCTGCTGGACGGCGAGATCCTCGTCGGAGAGGAGGGTGTAGTTGAGCCCGTCCCGTTCGGCGAACCGCTTGAGCTTCGCGACGTCGTCCTTCGAGACGCCGACCACGCGCACGCCGGCGCCCTTGAAGGAATTGAGGTTGTCGCGGAAGTCGCACGCCTCGGTCGTGCAGCCGGGCGTCATGGCCTCCGGGTAGAAGTACAGGACGACGCGGGAGCCGCGAAGTGACGAGAGCGTCACGGGGGTGCCGTCCTGGTCGTCGAGCGTGAAGTCGGGAGCGAGGTCGCCGGGGGCGAGACGTGCGTCGGTCATCCATCCATCGTAGGCACGCCGTCTGGGCCGACGCTCAGGCGGAGGGGCCGACGCCTCTGGCGAAGGTGGTGAGCAGCCGCTGCAGCGAATCCACCCTCGCTCGGCCCGTCTCGCCGAGCTCGCCGGCCTCGACCGCCTCGTTGATGGCGCAGTCGGGCGCGTCGGGCAGGTGGGTGCACCCGCGGGGGCAGTCTTCGGCGATGCGGGCGAGGTCGGTGAACGCGCCGAGGATGTTGGCGGGGTTCACGTGCCCCAAACCGAACGAGCGCACGCCGGGAGTGTCGATCGCCCAGCCGGTGCCTGCCTCGCCCTCGATGCGCAGCGACACCGTCGATGACGACGTGTGGCGTCCGCGGCCGGTCACGTCGTTCACGCGCCCGATCGCGCGGTGGGCGCTGGGCACGAGGGCATTCACGAGGGTCGACTTGCCCACCCCGGAATGGCCGACGAAGACCGTGCGGTGCCCCACGAGTGCGCGGGTGATCTCGTCGAGCGGCATCCGCTCGGTGCTGGACCGGAAGACCGGGAGGTCGAGCCCGGCGAAGTTCTCGAGGAACTCGCCCGGGTCGGCGAGGTCGGTCTTGGTGATGACGAGCAGCGGCTGGATGCCGGCGTCGAACGCGGCCACGAGGTAGCGATCGACGAGCCGGATGCGCGGTTCGGGGTTGGCGGCGGCCACGACGATGAGCATCTGGTCGGCATTGGCGACGATGATCCGCTCGACCTCGTCGGTGTCGTCGGCACTGCGGCGGAGCAGGGTGGAGCGTTCGCCGATGCGCACGATGCGGGCGAGCGTGCCGTCTTCGCCGGTGGTGTCGCCCACGAGGTCGACGTGATCGCCGGTGACGACCGACTTGCGACGGAGCTCGCTCGCACGCGCGGCGATGATCTCGCGCTCGTCGGGTCCGCCCTCGTCGATGAGGACGGCGTAGCGGCCCCGGTCGACGCCCAGCACGACGCCCTGGACGGCGTCGGCGTGCTCGGGGCGGGTCTTCGTGCGGGGTCGGCTGCCGCGGCGGTTGGGCCGCACCCGCACGTCGGACTCGTCGAACTCGGGCTCATCCTCGTCCGCGTCGTCGGCGTCCCACCAGGTCATGCCAGCATCTGCTCCCACAGCGCGGTGAACTGCGGCAGGGTCTTGGAGGTCGAGGCGATGTCGTCGACCACGACGCCGGGCACGGCCAGTCCGACGATGGCGCCCGTGGTGGCCATGCGGTGATCCGCGTAGGCACGCCACGGCCCGCCGGTGAGCGGCGCAGGCTCGACCCGCAGTCCGTCCTCGAGCTCGGTGACGGCGCCGCCGAGCCGGTTGAGCTCGGTGGCGAGGGCCGCGAGCCGGTCGGTCTCGTGGTGGCGGATGTGGCCGATGCCGGTGAAGGTGCTCGGGCCGTCGGCGAACGCCGCAAGTGCCACGAGGTTCGGCACGAGTTCGCCGGCCTCCGAGAGGTCGAGGTCGACGCCCCGGATGCCGCGGCCTCCGTCGGCCGCGGACTCGGGCGCGCGCACGGTGAGGCGATCGGCGTCGAGGGTGACCCTGGCACCGAACCGGGGCAGCAGCTGCGCGAGCTGCGCCCCGACCTGGGTGGTCTCGGCCGGCCACCCCGTGATCGTCACGTGACCGCCCGCGACGAGCGCGGCGACGAGGAACGGTGCGGCGTTGGAGAGGTCGGGCTCGATGGCCACGTCGATGGCACGGATCAGCCCCGGCTCCACCACCCAGCGACCAGGTTCTGGACTGGCGACCTCGACGCCGCGCGCGCGCAGGGTGGCGATGGTCATCTCGATGTGCGGCAGGCTGGGCAGGCGCTCGCCGACATGGCGCAGGTCGAGGCCCTCCTCGAAGCGAGCGGCGGCGAGCAGCAGCCCCGAGACGAACTGGCTCGATGCCGAGGCGTCGATCTCGAGCGCGCCACCGGCCACCCGACCGGTGCCGTGCACCGTGAACGGGAGTGCGCCGCGACCGTCGTCGTCGAGGTCGACCCCGAGATCGCGGAGGCCGTGGATCGAACCGCCCATGGGGCGTCGCCGCGCCCCCTCATCACCGTCGAACGTCGTGGGTCCGAGCGCCAGCGCGGCCACGGGCGGCAGGAACCGCATCACCGTGCCGGCGAGGCCGCAGTCGATCGTCGTCGAGCCGAGGAGCTCCTCGGCGGGGATGACGCGCACGTCGTCGCCGAACCCGCCCGTGCCCGGCATCCGCTCGAATCTCGTGCCGAGTGCTCGCAGGCCCTCGACCATCAGCTCGCTGTCGCGCGACCAGAGGGGAGCGTGCAGCGTCGACGGGCCGTCGGCCAGCGCCGCGAGGACGAGCTCACGGTTGGTAAGCGACTTCGAGCCGGGGAGGGCCACGACGGACTCCAGCGGCGCCGTGGCGACGGGCGCACGCCAGCCATCGTCGGGCTCGGTCTGCCTGGCCTCGCCGTACGGGTCGAACTCGGGTGCGGAATACCTCGAAATCTGCATCGGTTATCAACAGTAGCGTCCGAGACGCGGAAGGAGATGGTGCGCGTGTCGCTTGCGGTGATGGAACGCCCAGTGGTCGCCACGGCCGACGATCTAGGATGGCCGGTGATGACTGCCGACGAGACCGACCCCACGACGAACTCCGGCGCGCCCGACGAGGCCCGCCCGCTCGGCGAGCTCTTCGAGGAGCAGGCGCTGCCGTTCATCGACCAGCTCTATGCCGCCGCGCTGCGCATGACGAAGAACCCGGCCGACGCGCAGGACCTCGTGCAGGAGACGTTCGTCAAGGCCTTCGCCGCGTTCGGCCAGTTCACCCAGGGCACCAACCTGAAGGCATGGCTGTACCGGATCCTCACGAACACCTTCATCAACAGCTACCGCAAGAAGCAGCGCGAGCCGTACCAGGGCACGATCGACGACCTCGAGGACTGGCAGCTGGGCGGCGCCGAGTCGACGACCGCGCGCTCGAGCCGCTCGGCCGAGGCCGAGGCGATCGACCACCTGCCCGACAGTGCCGTGAAGGACGCGCTGCAGGCGCTTCCCGAGGACTTCCGCCTCGCCGTCTACTTCGCCGACGTGGAGGGCTTCTCCTACCAGGAGATCGCCGACATGATGAACACCCCCATCGGGACCGTGATGAGCCGCCTGCACCGTGGCAGGCGGCTGCTCCGCGAGTCCCTCGCCGACTACGCACGCGAACAGGGCTTCGCGGCGGGTGCGGCGCCTCAACCGACGAGGAGCAAGCGATGACCGACTGCGGCTGCGAGAAGGCACGAGCCGAACTCGAGGAGTACCTGCACCACGAACTCCGGCGTGAGGACGCGGCGGACATCCGCGAGCACGTGGAGCACTGCGCCGACTGCCAGGCCGAGCTCCGGGTGGGCGTCGCGATCACCGAGGTCGTGCAACGCGCCTGCAAGGAGAGCGCCCCCGAGGAGCTGCGCGCCGTCGTGCTCACGAGGATCCGCGCGTACCAGGCCGGACACGGCGCGCTCGTCGAGTAGTCGCCGCGGTTCCGTCTTTCGGACGACGCGAGTCAGGCTGACCGGCCCGTAACGTCGGTCAGGATGGAACCCGCAGACCGCTCAGACCCCCGCCCGCGCCGCGTGCCCACGTGGCTTCGCGTCCTCATCCCGACCGTCCTCATCCTGCTCTGGTTCGGCGCGTTCGGCGCCGGCGGGGCCTCCTTCGGCGCGCTGAGCGACGTCGTTGAGAACGAGCAGTCGCAGTTCCTGCCCGCCGAGGCCGAGTCGACACGCGTGCAGGACCTGCAGGCCGAGTTCCGCTCCGCCGACGTCATCCCGGCCATCGTCGTCTACGCACGCGACGGCGGCCTCACCGATGAGGACACGGCCGCCATCGAGGACGATGCCGCGGCGTTCGCGGACGTCGACGGCGTCGTGGACGACGGGGTGTCGCCGCCGGTCGTCTCGGAGGACGGCGCGGCCGCAGAGGTCTTCGTGCAGGTGGATGCCGGCGCGGAGGTCGACGTCGCCGTCGACGCGCTCCGGGCGCAGGTCGAGGAGACGGCCGGCGACGGACTCGAGGTGGCCGTCACCGGCCCGGCCGGGTTCACCACCGACCTCAAGGCGGCGTTCGCCGGCATCGACGGGTTGCTCCTCATCGTCGCGTTCGCCGCGGTGTTCCTCATCCTCGTCGTCGTGTACCGCTCGCCGCTCCTGCCGGTCATCGTGCTCGGCACGAGCCTCACCGCGCTGTGCGGCTCGGTGCTCGCCGTCGTCGCGCTGGCGCGCGCCGACGTCCTCGTGCTCAACGGGCAGACGCAGGGCATCCTGTTCATCCTCGTCATCGGGGCGGCGACCGACTACTCGCTGCTCTACATCGCCCGCTACCGAGAGGCGCTGCACACGCATGAGCGCAAGTGGGATGCCACGTGGGCGGCCCTGCGCGGATCGTGGGAGCCGATCCTCGCCTCGGGCGGCACCGTGATCGCGGGCCTCCTCATGCTCCTCGCGAGCGAGCTGACCTCGAACAAGATCCTCGGCCCGGTGTCGGCGATCGGCATCCTGTTCGCCCTCGCGGCCTCGCTCACGCTCCTTCCCGCGCTCATGCTGTGGGCCGGGCGGGTGGCGTTCTGGCCCGTGCGACCGAGGTTCAGCGCCCACGTCGAGGCAGACGACGTGGTCGGACGCCGCGGTGTGTGGCCTCGCGTTGCGCGCCTCATCGCGCGACGGCCCCGCGTGACGTGGGTCGTGTCGACGCTGGTGCTGGCGGTGCTCGCCCTGGGGATGACGCAGCTGAAGGCCGATGGCGTGCCGTCGAGCGAGTTCGTGCTGGGGGAGTCGCAGGCCCGCGACGGACAGGCGCTGCTCGGCGAGCACTTCCCGGGCGGCTCCGGAACCCCGGCCGTCGTCATCGCGAGCGAGGAGCAACTGCAGGACGTGGCCGAGGTGCTCCTCGCCACCGACGGCGTCGATACCGTCACGGTCGTGTCCGAGGACTCCCCGAGCGGTTCCCTGCCCGTGACGGAGGACGGCATCCAGCCGCTCGGCCCTCCGGGAACGCCCGCCGGCGAGCCGACCGTCGTCGACGGACGGGTGCAGCTCGACGCGACCCTCGCCGACGCGGCCGACTCCGACGCGGCCGAGGCGGTGGTCGCCGACCTGCGCGCGCAATTCGAGGCGGTCTCCACGACCGACGACCCGGTGCTCGTCGGTGGGACGACCGCCGTCGCGCTGGACACGAAGGACGCCTCGATCCGCGACCGGAACCTCATCATCCCGCTCGTGCTCGCGGTGATCCTCGTCATCCTGATGCTGCTGTTGCGGTCGATCGTCGCGCCGCTCCTGCTCATCGGCACGGTCGTGCTGTCGTTCGCCGCCGCGCTCGGCGTGTCGGCGGTCGTGTTCAACGGGGTGTTCGGGTTCCCCGGAGCCGACCCCGTCGTGCCGCTGTTCGGCTTCGTCTTCCTCGTCGCCCTCGGCGTCGACTACAACATCTTCCTGATGACGAGGGTGCGCGAGGAGAGCGTGCGGCACGGCACGCGCGAGGGCGTGCTGCGCGGACTGGTCGTGACGGGCGGGGTGATCACGTCGGCCGGCCTGGTGCTCGCGGCGACGTTCGCCGCGCTCGGCGTGCTGCCGATCCTGTTCCTCGCGCAGATCTCCTTCATCGTCGCGTTCGGCGTGCTCCTCGACACGTTCCTCGTGCGGTCGCTCCTCGTGCCCGCGCTCGCCTACGACATCGGCCGGGCGATCTGGTGGCCGTCCAAGCTGTGGCGCTCGCCCGTCGACCGAGGCGTGACGCGAGAGGATGCGGCGGTGGTCATGGGCGCAGCGCCCGCGGGTGCCGACGACGCCCTCCGTGACGAGCCCGCAGGCCCGGCCGAACCCGAGCACGAGCCGG
>NZ_WJSP02000116.1 GCF_009720255.1 Agromyces humi
CGCCGCGCAGAAACTCCGGCGACCCGCACCGGCTCGCGACCTGTACGTGTCGCAGCTGTTCCGGAAATCGTCCGCCTACGTCGAGTGGAACTGCGACGCCTGGTTCATCCTGAGCGCCAAGCACGGCGACTCGATCGCCGTCTCGGGCGTGTGCCTCACCGTCGTCGACTTCGACGGCGAGTCGTTCACGGCCGACGTCATGGCGCAGACCCTCGCGATGTCGACCCTCGATGGCGCGGCCGAGGGCCTCCCGGTCAACCTCGAGCGCGCCGCCCTGGTGGGCGACCGCCTCGGCGGCCACATCGTGCAGGGCCACATCGACGGCACCGCCCGCGTGCTCTCGATCCGACCGGGCGACGCCTGGCGCGTCATCCGCTTCTCGCTCGACGACGCCCACGCCCCGCTGGTCGTCGACAAGGGCTCGATCGCCGTCGACGGCGTCTCGCTCACGGTCAGCGCGCTCGGCGACGAGCCCGACGGGTCGTGGTTCGAGGTGTCGCTCATCCCCGAGACTCTGGTCGCCACCACCCTCGGCCACCGCGAGGTCGGCGATCTCGTGAACATCGAGACCGACATCCTGGCCCGTCACGTCGAGCGGATGCTGCGCCTCGACGCGCACCGCGCGCTGCCGTCGTCGCTCGCCGAACCGTCGCCGGTCGCCGAGCCGTCGGCGCACGCCACGAGCGTCGGGAGCCTCGCATGAGCCTCGCCACGATCCCAGAGGTGCTCGAGGCGCTGCGGGCCGGCAAGCCCGTGCTCGTGGCCGACGACGAGGCCCGCGAGAACGAGGGCGACGCGATCATGGCCGCCGAGTTCGCGACCCAGGAGTGGATCGCGTGGATGGTGCGGCACACGAGCGGATTCCTCTGCGCGCCCATGCCGAACGCCCTTGCCGACCGGCTCGAACTGCCGCTGATGACGGAGCGCAACGAGGACCTCCGCGGCACGGCGTACACGATCTCGGTCGACGCGGCCGACCGCACCTCCACGGGCATCAGCGCCGCCGACCGCGCGCACACGCTTCGCGTGCTCGCCGACCCCGCGTCGACGCCCGATCGGCTCATCCGCCCGGGCCACGTGATCCCGCTCCGGGCGGTCGACGGCGGCGTGCGCGAACGCGCCGGCCACACCGAGGCGGCCGTCGACCTGATGCGCCTCGCCGGGCTCGCGCCCGTCGGCGTCATCGGCGAGATCGTGGCCGACGACGGCGAGATGATGCGGCTGCCCGGACTCATCGAGCTGGGCGCCCGCGACGGCCTGCCGGTCACCACGGTGGCCGCGCTCATCGACTGGATGAACGAGTGGCACGCCGGCTTCGATGACGCCGACGGCGCCGGGCCGGCCGCCGTGCCCGAGTCGTCGCGTGTCGTGTTCGAGGTCGAGACCTCGTTGCCCACCGAACACGGCGTGTTCTCGGTGCGCGCCTACCGCGATCGCAGCACGGGCGCCGACCACGTGGCGATCATCCACGGCGACCCGGCGAACGACCCGGCCGGGGCGGTCGTGCGCGTGCACTCCGAGTGCCTGACCGGTGAGGCGTTCGGGTCGCTGAAGTGCGAGTGCGGGCCGCAGCTCGATGCGGCGCTCGACGAGATCCAGGACCGCGACGGCGTCGTGGTCTACCTCCGCGGGCACGAGGGGCGCGGTATCGGGCTCATCAACAAGCTCCGCGCCTACCGCCTGCAGGAGGACGGCCTCGACACCCTCGACGCCAACCTCGCGCTCGGGCTCCCGATCGACGCGCGCGACTACGGCGCGGCCACGGCGATCCTCACGGACCTGGGCATCGACACGGTGCGACTGCTCACGAACAACCCCGACAAGGTGCGCCAGCTCGAGGCCCACGGCATCCGCGTCGCCGAGCGGCTCCCGCTCGTCGTCGGCGTCGGCGCGGGCAACGAGGGCTACCTCGACACCAAGCGTCGCCGCATGGGCCACGCGATCGACGATCAGCAGCTGACGGATGCCGCTGCTGAGACCCTCCTGGAAGGACACGCATCATGAGCGGAGCAGGCTCCCCCGAGCTCGACGTCGACGGCACCGGCCTCCGGGTGGTGATCGTCGCCGGCAGCTGGCACGACGAGATCACGAACGGGCTCATCGCTGGCGCGACGCGCACGCTCGAGGCATCCGGCGCCTCGTTCGAGCTCGTGCGCGTGCCCGGCAGCTTCGAGCTGCCGGTGGTGTCGAAGGCGGCGCTCGAGGCGGGCGCCGACGCCGTCGTGGCGCTCGGCGTCATCATCCGCGGCGGCACGCCGCACTTCGAGTACGTCTCGGCGGCCGCGACCGACGGCCTCACCCGAGTCGCGCTCGACACGGGCAAGCCGGTCGGCTTCGGCGTGCTCACCCTCGACGACGAGCAGCAGGGCCTCGACCGCGCCGGCCTGCCGGGTTCCAAGGAGGACAAGGGCCGCGAGGCGGCCGAGGCGGCCGTCGCGACCGCCCGGGCCATCCGGGCCGTCTGGCGCTGATCCGCGCGAGCCTCCGACCTTCGACTGATCTCGGACCCGTCGGGGCCGTTCCGGTCGTGCTGGAGGTCGCGCGAGCCCTAGGCTCTGGTCATGGACGTCTTGCGCATCATCCTCCTCATCCTGCACTTCGTCGGTCTCGCGATGCTCTTCGGCGGATTCCTGGTGCAGCAGAAGGCGATCGCCCGAGGCGAGGGCACCGTGCTGCCCATCATGTGGCGCGGCGCGCTCACGCAGATCGTGACCGGCATCCTCCTCGTGGCCACGATCCAGATCGGCGACCTCTTCGAGCTGAACAATGTGAAGCTCGCGGTGAAGCTCCTCATCGCCATCGTCATCACGGTGCTCGTCTTCGTCTACCGCACGAGGAAGCCGGCGCCGAGCTGGGCGCTCTGGACGGTCGGCGGCCTGACGTTCGCCAACATCGTCATCGCGGTCGCCTGGCACTGACGCCGGTCGTCGCGTGCCCCTCGGACACGCCGCTCACCGCACGATCCCGGCCGCTCGTCGCACCCGGGTCGATGAGCGGATGCCGCGAGCGTAGGGTGTTCCGGTTGCCACAAGCGACGATTCCCGGCCTCCGCGCCCATGCCCACGCCTGATCGGCGTTCCCGTCGCGGAGCAGTCCACACGTTCCACACGTTCCACGGAGTCACGCAGGCGATGTCCTCATCCACCCCAGCGGCCGCGACGGCCGCCACCCCGACCCCAGCCAACCCGCGCAGCCGCGTCGTGCTCGCGAGCCTCATCGGCACGACGATCGAGTTCTACGACTTCTACGTCTACGCCACCGCGGCGGTGCTGGTCTTCCCCTACCTCTTCTTCCCGCCCGGCGACCCCACGGCCGCGCTGCTCGCGTCGTTCGCCGTCTTCGGCGCGGCGATGGTCGCCCGTCCGCTCGGCGCGGTGATCTTCGGACACCTCGGCGACAAGCACGGGCGCAAGGCCACCCTGGTCGGCGCGCTGCTCACCATGGGCATCGCGACGTTCCTCATCGGCGTGCTGCCCACCTATGCGATGGTCGGCTGGCTCGCCCCGTTGCTGCTCGTGATCCTCCGTATCGCGCAGGGCTTCGCGCTGGGCGGCGAGTGGTCGGGTGCGGCGCTGGTGGCCACCGAGAACGCGCCGGCCGGGAAGCGCGCCTGGTACGGCACCTTCCCGCAGCTCGGCGCACCGATCGGCTTCATCATCGCCAACGGCCTGTTCCTCGTGATCGCGGCGGTGCTGCCGTCGGAGGACCCGTCGATGCCATCGCAGGCGTTCCTCGACTGGGGCTGGCGCATCCCGTTCCTGTTCTCGGCCGTCATGGTCATCGTGGGCCTCTGGGTGCGGTTGCGCCTCGTCGAGTCGACGGCGTTCTCCAAGGCGTCGAAGGCCGGCAAGCTCGCGAAGCTGCCGCTCGCCAGCGTGTTCCGCAACCACTGGAAGCAGCTCATCCTCGGCACCTTCTTCATGCTGGCGACGTACGTGCTGTTCTACCTGATGACGACGTTCTCGCTCGCGTACGGCCGCTCGCCCGTCGAGCCGCCCGAGGGCGCACAGCCCGGCCTCGGCTACTCGTACAACACGTTCGTGCTCATGCTCATCGCCGGCGTGGTGTTCTTCGGCATCTTCACCCTCGTCTCGGGCCCGTGGGCCGACCGCTGGGGCCGCCGTCGCACGCTCATCTGGGTCACGCTCGGCATCATCGTGTTCGGCCTGATCTGGGTGCCGCTGCTCGGCGCGGGCTTCTGGGGCGTGATGCTGTGGCTCATCGTCGGCTTCTCGCTCATGGGCCTCACGTTCGGCCCGATGGGCGCGCTGCTTCCCGAGCTCTTCCCCACGAACGTGCGCTACACGGGCTCGGGCATCGCCTACAACGTCTCGTCGATCCTCGGTGCGGCCGTGGCGCCGTTCATCGGCACCGCGCTCTGGGCGGCCGGCGGCGGCAGTCCGTTCTGGGTCGGCGTCTACCTCTCGGTCATGGCGGTCCTCACGCTGATCGCGCTGCTGCTCTCCAAGGAGACGAAGGACGTCGACTACGAGGCGGCGGGCGACGCCGAGACCGAGCTCGCGGAGGGCCAGGCCGAGGCAGCCAGCCTGTAGGTCGCGACGCCGTGGGTCGCCACGGATGACGGGGCGGATGCCGCGGGCCGATGCCCGGGGCATCCGCCCTGTTTCGTGCTCGTGAACGCTTGGCCCGTGCCCTTCTCGCGGTTCGCGGCCCGGCGTAGCATGACACCGAACAGGGCCGTCGAGACGTCCGCCGGCACCGTCGGCGCTCGGTGACCCGGAACGGCGAGCCGCAGATGAACATGACGATGGACATGATGAAGGGCGCCATGTCGTCGTCGGGGAAGCCCATGGAGGGCATGGACCCGGCGATGATGCAGGAGTGTCTGGAGGCCCTCTCGGCGTGCATGCAGGCGTGCATCATGTGCGCCGATGCCGACGCCGGCGAGGGCATGGGCCGATGCGCGGGCATGTGCGCGAACTGCGCCGACGTCTGCGACACGATGATGCGCATGATGCTCCGAATGAACGGCTGGGACGTGCAGGTCATGACGTCGATGATGCAGACCACGATCATGATGTGCCGGGCCTGCTCGGCGGAGTGCGCGATGCACGCCGAGATGAGCGAGCACTGCCGCATGTGCGCGATGGCATGCGATCAGGCGGTCATGGCCATGGAGAAGATGATGGGCTCCATGAGCGGGGCGATGCCGGTGGCGTGAGGCGGTTTCGGCCGGGCCGGTCGGGCGGGCCCGGTCAGGCGTACGCGACGCTGAACCGGTCGGTGCCTCGGGCGAGCACGCCGTAGAGCGCGTGCAGCGCGACGGGCTCGCCTGCCTGCAGGGCGCCGTCGAACGCGTCGTGGTGCCAGACGCGGTGCACCGAGCCGTCGTGGAAGTCGACGACGGTGGCGAAGCCGTGCGCGTCGACGCCGGTCAGGATCGCGTCGATCCACTTGCTGGCCGTGGTCGCCGCGAGCCGCTCCTGCATCGCGTGCAGGCCGTGCCCGGGGCGGTCGCTCCGGCACTCCGATGCCGACACGCAGCCGCGCATGCCCATCGCCGCGCCCGTGCGGGGCTCGGTGGTGGCGTGCGGCTCGTGGTGCGACATGAGGGCTCCTCGGTGATCGTTGCGGCCACGATACGCGCGGGTGCCGCGGATGTCGCGGCCCCGCGTCACACGCGGAAACACGGGAGACACGGCGAAACACGGCGAACAGAGGGAGCAGATCGGCCGCGGCCCGTTCAGTCCAGGAAGAGCGCCCGGAGTCGCCGGGTGGTGAAGACCACGCCGAGCGCGATCATGACGACGTAGTAGAGCACGTGCCAGAGCAGGCCCCAGCCGACGTCGCCGGTGGTGAGTCCCCGCACGAGTTCGACGCCGTGCCAGAGGGGCAGCGCCTCGATGACGCGCTGCAGCCACTCGGGGTAGACGGTGATCGGGTAGAACGTGGCCGAGAACAGGAACATCGGCAGCATCACGAAGTTGATCCAGTCCATCTGCTGGAACGACTTCATGTAGCTGGTGATCGCCATGCCGAGGCTCGCGAACCCGAAGGCGATGAGCAGCACGGCGGGCACCGCGAGCAGTGCCCACCACGACAGGTTGAGCCCGAGCACCTGCATGACCAGCTGGAACCCGATGGCGTAGAGCGCGCCCCGCAGGAGCGCCAGCAGGATCTCGCCGAGTGCCACGTCGAGCGGGCCGAGCGAGGTGGAGAGCATGCCCTCGTAGAGCTTCGCGAACCGGATCTTGAAGAACACGTTCCACGTGGAGTCGTAGATCGCGCCGTTCATGGCCGCCACGGCGAGCAGCGCGGGCGCGATGAACGCCGCGTACGGCACCACCTGGCCGCTCGCGGTCGTCACGTCGCCGACGAGGGTGCCGAGCCCGATGCCCATGGCGAGCAGGTAGAAGATCGGCTCGAAGAAGCCGCTGACCACGACGAGCCAGTTCGTGCTGCGGGTGGCGCGCCAGCCGCGCAGCATCACCGCGCTCGCGTTGCCGGAGTAGAGCGAGCGCACGGGCCTCCGGCCCGCTCCCGGACGCGCGCGCTCCCGCTGCGTGAGGTCGGTCATCGTCCGAGCCTCCGCACGGCGATGTGACGGGCCCAGGCCCACCCCGTCACGATGAGCACGACGAGGTAGACGACGTGCACGACACTGAGCCAGATCGGCTCCTCGTATCCGAAGGAGAACACCCGCGCCAGCTCGGTGCTGTGCCAGAGGGGCGAGATCCACCCGATCCACTGCAGCCAGATCGGGAACGTCGACAGTGGGAAGAAGGTGCCCGAGAACAGCGTCATCGGCAGCACCACGAACCGCATGACCATGGCGAGCTGCCCTGTGTCCTCCTCGAGGGTCGACGTGTAGCCCATGAGCACCGTGCCGAAGGCGAGCCCGCCGAGCAGGCCGGCGACGATCATGCCCGCGGCGACCGGCGACGGGGCCGCGCCGAACACGAGGATGAGCAGGAGGAACAGCACGAGGTTCACCGTCATGCGCACCGCCACCGAGATGACGATGCCGTCCACGATCTGCGTGGGGCGCAGGGGCGACGAGCTCATGCCCGTGAAGGTGGGATTCCACTTGTAGCCGAGCATGATCGGGTAGGTGAACTCCTCGCTGGCCACCGTGATGGCGGCGCTCGCGAGCAGCGCGGGAGCGACGAACACGAGGTAGCTGACGCCGTCGAGGTCGACGTCGACGATCGTCGCGAGGCCGACGCCGAGGGCGTAGAGGTAGACGAGGGGGTTGCCGATGCCGGCGACGACGACGGTGCCGGTGTAGCTCTTCATCACCCGGAACCGGTGCAGCGCGACATACCAGGCGCCCCAGCGACGGGTCCGTCGCCCGGCGGCGATCGCCCGAGCGGTGGCCGGGTCGGCCGACACGGTCGAGAGTCGTTCGGTCATTCGATGAGGCTCCGTCCGGTGAGACGGAGGAAGACGTCTTCGAGGCTCGAGCGGCGCACCAGGCTCGTGATGGGGCGGAACCCGGCGTCGGTGATGCGCACCAGCTCGGCCTCGCCGTCGTCGCTGTAGACGAGGACGCGGTCGGGCAGCACCTCCATGCGGTCGCCGACACCGGTGAAGCGCTCGGCCACCTCGCTGTTGCGGTCGCTGCCGAAGCGCACCTCGAGCACCTCGCGCGACGAGTACCGGCGGATCAGCTCCGCGGGCGTGCCCTCGGCCATGATCGCGCCCTTGTCGACCACGACGAGCCGGTCGCAGAGCTGCTCGGCCTCGTCCATGTAGTGGGTGGTGAGCAGCAGCGTGGTGCCCTGCTCCTTGAGGCGGAACAGGCGGTCCCAGAGGATGTGCCTGGCCTGCGGGTCGAGCCCCGTGGTGGGCTCGTCGAGCAGCAGCACCCGTGGGTCGTTGATGAGCGCCCGCGCGATGGTGAGCCGCCGCTTCATGCCGCCCGAGAGCGAGTCGACCTTGGCCTTGCCCTTGTCCTCCAGCTGGGCGAACGCGAGCAGCTCGTCGGCGCGCTTCGCGACGAGGCGGCCCGGCATGCCGAAGTAGCGGCCGTAGACGAGGAGGTTCTCGCGCACCCGTAGCTCGGCATCGAGGTTGTCGGCCTGCGGCACGACCCCGAGCTGCGACCGGATCTCGGGCCCGTGCGTGTCGGGGTCGAGCCCCAGGATCGCCAGGTCGCCGGAGGTGCGCGTCGAGACGGCGCCCACCATGCGCATCGTCGTGGACTTGCCGGCGCCGTTGGGCCCGAGCAGCCCGAACGACTCGCCGGGTGCGACCTCGAACGAGATGCCGTCGACCGCGGCGAACTCGCCGTAGCGCTTCACGAGGTCCTGGGCGACGATGACAGGTGCTGGCACGGTAGTCCACCGTAGCTGCGGCCGCCGACATCGGCGAGCGGATGCCGCGGCGACCTGTCGCACGGTCGCACGGCGCCCCTACGATGACGTCATGCAGACCCTGACGCCGGCGATCCGCGTGTCCGACGAGGTGCGCGCCGCCATCGACGCCGGTGCTCCCGTGCTGGCGCTCGAGTCGACGATCCTGAGCCACGGCCTCCCGGCCCCGCGCAACCTCGAGGTCGGGCTGGCCGCCGAGCAGCAGGTGCGCGACGCCGGGGTGGTGCCCGCCACGATCGGCGTGGTCGACGGCATCGCGGTCGTCGGCCTCTCCCCCGCCGAGATCGAGCGGCTCTGCACCTCGGGCGACGTGGTGAAGGTGAGCGTGCGCGACCTGCCGATCGCGCGGGCGAAGGCCCTCGACGGCGGCACGACCGTGGCGGCGACGGCGTGGCTCGCGTACCGCGCCGGCATCCGGGTCATGTCGACGGGAGGGCTGGGCGGCGTGCACCGCGGCGCGAGCGAGACCTTCGACGAGTCGGCCGACCTCGGCACGCTGGCGACGACGCCGATCACGCTCGTGAGCGCCGGCGTCAAGTCGATCCTCGACATCGGCGCGACCCTCGAGCGACTCGAGACGCTCAACGTGCCGGTCGTCGGCTACCGCACCGACCGGTTCCCCGGCTTCTACGTCGCCGACTCGGGCTTCGCGCTCGACTACCGCATCGAGGGCGCAGCGGATGCCGCGGAGCTGGCGCGCGCCCGCGACGAGCTCGGCCTCGCCTCGGCGGTCCTCGTCGCGAACCCGGTCGACGAGGCGCTGCAGCTCGACCCCGCGTTCCACGACCGGGTGCTCGGCGAGGCGCTGGCGGCGGCATCCGAGGCCGGCATCACCGGGCACGACACCACGCCGTTCCTGCTCGACCACGTGCAGCGGGCCACCGGCGGGCGGAGCCTCGAGGTCAACCTCGAGGTGTACCGGGGCAATGTCGCGCTCGGGGCGGAGATCGCGCGTGCCGTCGCCGGGTGACCGCCGAACCGAGGCATCCGCGGGCGTCCTCACCGTGCTCGGCGACCTCGTCGAGGACGTCGTCGTGTGGGCCTCGATTCGGCGCTCGCACGTCGATCGGCCTCATGGCCGCCGCAGCGATGGCGGCATCCCTGCTGATGTCGGCGCGGCGTTCTCGGCCTCCTGTCGATGAGCACGTTCATCGCGGCGATCTCCTCGTCGAGCGACTCATGCGTGCTCAGCAGGGCGATCCGATCGAGACGATGCGGGAAAGCGCGTTCTCGATGAATCGT